>JBIOXP010000233.1:0-17217 GCA_044869705.1 Binatia bacterium
ATCGAAATACCAAGCCCTTTTGTACAAAACCGCGCGCACGGGATTGGAAGAAAGCTACCGAAACTTTCAGCAGCTGGACCATCAAAAAAACGAAGAAGTGCTGCGGCGCATCAACGAGGATCGGGAAAAATACAATGGCGCAAGAGTGAAGCTCAATTTCTTCTATGTTGTTTTAGTCGGAGGACGAGTGTTGCTGCTGATCGGCGCGGTTCTGACTCTCGCAACGCTCGTGCGCTTGATTCGTCGCGATACTCAGATGAAAATCAAACGGCTGCTGCGGTTAGCGCAAGCGGATGACGCTTAAGATGGGCTATTTGGAGGGCTTGGACTTTTGATATTTCCGATAATCGTAGCCGGTCGCCATCGCCAACAGAACGTCTTCCATTCCACCACTTTTTTCCCGCCGCAAAATCAACAATCGATCATAAAATTCTTTGAAGTCTTTGTAGATTCTCTGGGTATCGTCGGTTTGACGGAGATAAAAGTCTTTTATCCGCGTTACCGTGAAGCGCAAAGCGGAAAACCGTAACTCGTTTGGAAAAGAGTCCCACTCCGGAAGCGACAGAGGCCGCAAGGTTTCGTACCCTGAAATTAAAGCCTCAAAGCGGTCGATCCGGTAGCGATCATCGAGAAAACAGAGCGCGTTAACGGCAGTTGCCAGATCGTAGATCAACTTGCCCCGGCATGCCGCCTCGAAGTCCATGACTCCCGTAAGCCGATTTCCTTTAAACTTGACGTTATCGGGGAACAAGTCGCCGTGAATAATACCCTTCGGCAGATTATTGTCCAGGTAGCTCTCCAGATAAGAAAATTCATCATCCAGCACCCGCACAATGTTTTTTAAGTGCGACGGCAATTGGCGGCGCACTTCGCGATAAATCGCCACGATGCGGTTGTAGCCAAAGCGATTGTCAATGCCCTTTTTGTAGCTCCGTCCGATTAAATGTAAATTGGCCAAAGCATGACCAACAGCGTTCAGATGCGTGGAATTGAGCGACTCGACGGGCAATTCGACTCCTTCGATGTGTCGGGTAACGGTCAAGCATTTTCCCTGGAAATCCAAGTTGAACCTGCCATTTTTTGTTTTGAGCGGTTGGACACACGGAAAATTCTGCTTGCGCAGGTGGAGCAAAAGATCGATTTCCTGCTTTGCCTCGACTTCGCTTTTGACTTCGTCGATTTTGAGGAAAAATTTTCCGCGCTTTGTTTCAATCAGGTAATGCGTATTTACCGAGCCGGTTCGCATCCCGGTGAAATTTAGCAGGTCACCGAGAGCGAACTCGTCGACGATTTTGCTGATATCCTTTTTCGAAAGCGTCGTATAAATTGCCATTCTGCGCACTAACCTCTTTCATGGCGCTGCGAACTCAGTCACTTATAGCGGAAAACTAATGCAAGGTCAAGATTGCGCAAAAAATCCCTTGATATTTCAGTAGTTTTTGACCAAATCATGAAGTGTATTATTTATCTTAGGATCGGCTATTTCGGTAACGTTCAAGCTTTCAGCGGGGTTCCGCCGAAAAAACTTGCCTGCTGCCCAATGTCCGCTCTTAATCGTGCCTGGTAGTTTTTTTTCTTGACAATAAAGGCCAGGTTTTCCTAATCTCGCCCCCACTTTTTCCGGGCTGTTTTAACTGTTCGGCAGCAGGAGGGGATCATGGCGTCAGGGAAGGTCAAATGGTTTAACAATGCCAAAGGGTACGGTTTTATAGAAAAAGAAGGCGGTGGTGATGTCTTTGTTCATTATAGCGCGATCAACGGAGATGGATTCAAAACTTTGAACGAAGGCGAGAACGTTGAATTCGAAATCGCCCAAAGTGACAAAGGACCTCAAGCCGTAAACGTCGTCAAAAAGTAAACTATTCGGCGAGCCGGCGCTGATTCGCGTCGCCGGCCGTCGGTTTTTTTGTCCGGTACCAGCCGCAGTCGCGCGGCTGTTTCCACGAAACCGGCGTTGTTTGTTTCACCACATCAAAAGTAGTAGATTTGGTTTAGATTTCCTACGGAATATTTCATGAACGTAAGTCAACAAATAGATGCGCAAAGTCACGGCCAGGATAAACTCTTGGCCGAAACAGTAGTTCTAACGCGGCTCGACAAGGCGGTTGGTTGGGCGCGTAAATATTCGCTTTTTCCATACCCATTTGCTACTGCCTGCTGCGCCATGGAATACATGTCGTTATCGATGTCGCCCTACGATATTGATCGATTCGGCGCGCTGCTGCCGCGCTTTAGTCCGCGACAGGCGGATTTGCTAATGGTGATCGGAACGGTCAACCACAAGCTTTCGCCGGTTTTGAAGCGTGTTTACGAACAGATGTCTGAGCCGAAATGGGTCATGGCATTTGGCGCCTGCGCGGCTAGCGGCGGGTTCTATGACAATTATGCAACCGTTCAGGGCATCGATCGCATTATACCCGTGGACGTTTATGTGCCAGGCTGCCCACCTCGGCCCGAAGCGGTGCTGGACGGACTTATGCAGTTACAGAATCGCATCGCAAGGCAAAAGCAGCCACTCTAATAAAAGATGCGGAAAAGGCTTGAGGCGGCATTGATCCAGTAACGTATTGCTCAACTATGCCGGCCCAGGACGATCAGCCTTTCAAATCGAGCCGCGGTGATTTTTATCACCAGGGAATCATCACGAAGTTGTTCCCGTCGAACAATACCGGCGTGGTGCGGACGGAAAATGGCCGGGAATTGACGTTTTCCTACGATCTCGTAATCCTTTGCGGCGAAGCCAAATCGCCCCTCGAGCTCAAGGTCGGCGACCAAGTCGGCTATGATTTGGGCTGGACATCGAGCGGGTTGCGCATCACGAAACTGAAAACCTATCCGAAATCTCAGATTGACAGCGTTTTAGAAAAATCAGAAGGGCAGGGCCGTTAACGCGATAATCTGCCGTCCCAAAATTTCTCCGACAAACACCCCGAGAAGCGCGATATAAAACAAGCCGGTAGCAGCCATCGTATGTGGAATGAGCAGCGTGCGCCAGATCATCCACGACAGAACCAGAGGCGCGCATTGCCCGACAATGACTCGGGTTACGAGCAGGGTCGAATGTTGCCGCCATAATTGCTCCATAGCTTTCACGGTAGAAGGCACGCCAAAGAAGTGCAAAAGCAGGGGTAACAGTGCGAACAACACGCACTGAGCGATTAGTGAGAAGACGAAGAACTTATAAATTCTTATAAAAGGCTCAAGACTTTGCCCCGTATCGATGAGATACCAATGGCCAATCAACATGCCGACCGTTACGCTGCCGAGCAGCAAAGCTGAGACGAAAAACATCGAAGGATAAACCAAAGTCTCAAGCGATATGAGAGGCGCATAGCAGAAACGCTGCGCGCTCAGTATCAAGCCCGCGAGTCCGCTCAAGATGCAAGTCGCAAAGCTCCGTGCCCGAAAACTCGGCAACTCGATCCACAGAGAAGCCATATAGCAGGAAAACGCGAGCACGAAAATTATGTGAAAAATAATTTCCAGACGAGTTCCCCATGCGGATCCTTGCAGCGTTCCTTCCATCCACAGAGAACTTTCGCCCCACAATTCAAGCAACGCGATTACGTAAAGCACGCCGGCGGTCGATTTGTAAAAACCGCGCTCAATTTCTTGAAAAGGAGTTCCTGCGACTGCGAGGAGACCGCCAAACGCGATCTGGTAAAGAAAGAGCAGAAAGCTACTCGAAAAGCCTGGCATCGAGGTGCTCAAAAAGCTGCGCGCGGCTTGGTGGCGACATGCATGCACACTGCACCACCGAGATATTTTTGCAGGCGCACCTGGTGAAAACCCGCCGCCTGCAGCAATTGCTTGACCTGCTCCGGCGACTGAAACTGCCGAACGGAATCGGAAAGATAGCGATAGGCCTTTTGGTCGTTCGATAAAAAGCCGCCGATGCGGGGCATCAGACGATAAAAATAAATCGTATAAAAGCGCGCGAACCAGCTTGCGGCAGGCGGAAACATATCGATCGAGACAAATGTGCCGCCGGGCTTAAGGACGCGGAGCGCCTCCGTGAACATTAGCGGCAGGTCAGAAACATTGCGTAAAACGAACGCCGTCATGGCGGAATCGAACAGCGCGCTTTTGAAAGGCGCGGCCATGGCGCTGCCCAGGACAAAAGCGGCGCTGCCGCCGTAAAGTGCTTTGGCGCGCTTGGCGCGCGCCAAACGAAGCATCGGCAGGGAAAAATCCAACCCGATAAATCTTCCATTCCCGCGCGTGTGCCGGGCGGCGTTCAAGGCGAGATCCCCGGTCCCTGTGCCGAGATCTAGAATGTGAGGATTGGCGCCCGTGACGGCGGCGCGTATCGCCTGATTTCTCCAGTACCCATCAAGACGAAAACTAATCAGTCGATTCAGTAAGTCATAACGTCCGGCGATCCGATCGAACATGCTCCGAACGGATCGGTCGCGTGAGTCATCGAGTGCGGACATGAAGGAGCGAACGAGCGGGTTGCCGGGATTTTGAACTAAAAATCCCGGTCGATAATCAACTGCACGAGAGTCTTAAGGCCGTTCCGATACATCGAGGGCGGCAGCTTCTTTACCGATTTCAGGGCTTCCCGTGCGTAGCGTTTCGACAGAGACTTGGCCTCTTGAATGGAGGGCCCGGTCTTAATCGCGGTGAGTGCGCTGTCGATCTGTTCCTCTGAAGGTTTGTTGTTTTCAAATACCGCGCTCACCGCAGCTTCCTGATTGTTGACGGCAAGAACAATCGGCAAGGCGGGATTGCCATCGCGCAAGTCCATGCCCACCGGCTTGCCCAGCAGATCCACATGCCCGACGACGTCGAGAACATCATCAACCATCTGGAAGGCAATGCCCATATTGAGACCATAGCGCTCGGCCTCTTCGACCAGCGCTGTTGGCGCTCCGGCTAGATACGCGCCGACTTTGGCTCCGGTGTGAAACAGCGACGCAGTCTTGCGTTTGACGATCTCCAGGTAATCGTCCAGGCTTACGGCGCGGTTGCGATTGAAGTGGCCCTGGAGAATTTCTCCCTCGGTCAAAAGAGTGCAGGCATCCGCGGTCCACTGCACAACCGTTTCATCGAACTTGCCGGCGAATTCAAAAGCTTTGATAAAGAGAAAATCGCCGGCGACCAACGTGGACTTCAAGCCGAATTTTTTATAGGCAGACTCCTTGCCGCGGCGCGTCTCGGCGCCGTCGATAATGTCGTCGTGCAAGAGAGTCGCCGTGTGGATCAGCTCGATCGCTGTGGCGATGTCGACAATATCTTGGGTGCGTTGACCACCAAACGCCGAGTAAGCCAACAGCGTCACCATCGGGCGCACTCGCTTGCCGCCGCTCAGTATGAGGTGCGCCGAAATATCCGTGAGGTCTTGCTCTCGAGAGCGAATCGCGCGCGCGAGATTTTCTTCAACCCGTTGAAGCGCATCGCTGACGCAAGCGAACGGATCTTTGCTGCCGTGGAGCAAAGGGATTCTTCCCTCCCGTCCGGATAAAACATCCGCCGGAATACGATGCGATTTGGTTTTTTGGATCAGAAAAACTCCGCGCGCAGGTTGAGAAACTTGCAGGAAAAATGGCATAGATCACCACATTGGTCAAGCCGAATAGAGAGCTGTTGGTGCACGCGAACGCCGCGAAAAAAACAAAGTCAGGCCGTTCCGTGCTTGAGCAAACGACGTTTTTTCTTGACAAAAACGAGTGAGCCCGACTATATAGCGCGAAGCAATACATACCTAAGGTCACGGCGCGACATCGGGGACTAAAGGAGGCGAGGACATGGAGTTTACTCAGTTCATGCTGCGGTGGGTACATTTTTTAGCGGGTATTACTTGGATCGGTATTCTTTATTACTTCAACTTTGTGCAGACGCCGTTTTTTGCCGAAACGGAAGCGGGCGTGAGAACCGCCGCGATACAGAAACTCGTGCCGCGCGCGTTGTGGTGGTTTCGTTGGGGCGCCATGTTCACATTTCTCGCCGGCATCTCCATTTATCTCTTGCGGATGAACGAGATGGGCGCCGGGCTGTTTTACTCCTCACCTTACGGTGTGACGATTACGGTTGGCGGTTTGCTCGGCATACTGATGTTCCTCAACGTTTGGCTCGTCATTTGGCCCAATCAGCAGGTCGTGATCGCCTCAGCGAATCAGGTCGCTTCGGGTGGACAGGCGCTGCCAGCAGCGGCTGGGGCAGGTCGGCGCGGCGCTCTGGCCTCAAGAACCAACACGGTTTTTTCGATTCCTATGCTGTTGTATATGGGCGCTGCTAGTCACTACCCGCAAATGGTGCATCAATCCACCTCCCGGGGATTGTTCTGGTTGCTGGTGATTATTATTGTCGGCGCAGTGGAAGCGAATGCGCTGGTCGGCACACAGGGCGCGACCAAAGTGCCGCTGGATTCGGTGAAGGGCGCTCTTTGGTTCGGCTTTCTATTGGCGGGTATTCTGTTTTTGCTGACGATCGGATTGACTTAAACGACCTCTACTTCAGATACGCCGCTAGGTACGGAATTTCATCCTTTAAGAACGGAAACTGGGGCATCACTTTCGTCGGCCGCTTGGGTTTGTAATTGGGCGGATACGATGTACTTAGCACCCGCGTTTCGATCAGTTCTCTCGACGATCCCTTGATCGCCGGGCCGATTGGTCCGTCTTTAGACGGATCGTTGTTGTGGCAGGCGACACAGTTTGCGACATAAACGGCCCTCCCTCTTCGCCAATCGGCGCTCTTCGGCGAGTCATTTGATTCGTTAGAACACGCGCTCAGAGCGAACCCGATTAGCATTGCGAAACAAAATAGAAGCTTCATGACGCGACTCCAGCATGACGGCTCCCGAGGAGTTGTTTTCTCGGCGAACTGAGCATCCGGAATAATTCGTCGTGACCCGGCCCGACCGGCCGTCGGATCATCACCTGGCGAAGCTTAGAAGGTGCGGAGTGCTCGGGGTCAATAGAGAAACTCAGCGTTGTATGATATGTGTCGTTAAGTTGGTGCGAAAGGGGGGAATCGAACCCCCACGGGTGTTATCCCACAGGATCCTGAATCCTGCGCGTCTACCAATTCCGCCACTTTCGCGAAGGTGCTTCATCGACTTCGGTTTTCTAACTTGCGTCCCAAGGCTTGTCAAGTTTAGCTAGCTAGGGGATAGGAGTCTATGCACAGAATTCTCGTTATCGAACCCTCGCAGATGCTGCGTCACGCCTTCGTGATCGCTCTTTCGTCTGAGTATCAAATCGAAACGAGCGCCGATTTTCCCGCGGCGAATCTTGCAGCAATGGCAGATCTGATCATCGTGAATGCGGCGACTCTGAAAGTTTACGAGCAGCTCGATCGCAACGACCATGAGCAGGCTCGCGCGTGGAAAAAACCGGCAATCTGGATCGACGAGGAAATCTCAGAGCCCGGGGAGTTCTCCACGTTGATTCACTTGCGCTGGCCGATTGATAGGGCCGCCTTAAAAACAGCCATTACAAATTGCTTGCAAAAAGTGCCCGCAACGAGCGAACAAACGGGTAGGCCAAAGAGAGTAATATCGCCAGCGCTGAAAACCGTGCAATCCTCCGAAGCTCTGCCCATCTCGGCGGAGCTTGGCGAAAAACCATTGATCGAGTTGGTGGATGTCGTCGAGTAACAAAATTCGTTAGCGCCGTATGCAATTGCCAAAGACTTACAGCCACAAAGATGTCGAGACGAAATGGTACGCCTACTGGATGAGTCGCGGCCTGTTTGCGCCGGTGAATCGACCCGGCCAATCCTTCTCGATGGTTATTCCGCCACCGAACGTGACCGGCTCACTCCACATGGGGCACGCACTGAATAACACGCTGCAGGATCTTTTGTGCCGCTACAAACGCATGGACGGTTATCGCGTCCTTTGGGTGCCGGGCACCGATCACGCCGGGATCGCCACGCAAAACGTCGTGGAGCGGCAATTGGCGCAAAGAAAAATCAGCCGCGCGGCACTAGGAAGGAAAAAGTTTGTCGAGACCGTCTGGAATTGGAAACGCGAAGCGGGCGACACGATTCTGCATCAACTCAAAGCGCTCGGCGTCTCCTGCGATTGGAGCCACGAACGATTTACAATGGACGAAGGGCTCTCGCGGGCGGTGCGCGAAGCGTTCGTCCGGCTTTGGGAGGACAGGCTTCTCTATCGTGCTCAACGATTGATCAACTGGTGCCCGCGCTGCAAGACCGCGCTCGCCGATATCGAAGTTCTGCACGAAGAAGCCGACGGGAGTCTCTGGCACATCCGTTATCCATTAGCCGATGACCCTGCTCGGTATCTGGTCGTGGCGACTACCCGGCCGGAAACAATGCTCGGCGATACCGCGGTGGCGGTGCATCCAGAAGACCAGCGTTACGAGAACTGGATCGGCAAGAAAATCCGTTTGCCCATCAGCGGACGAATTGTGCCGGTCATCGCGGATCCCTATGTCGATCGTGCCTTCGGCACGGGGGCGCTGAAGATTACGCCGGGACACGACTTTAACGATTTCGAGATCGGTGAACGATTTGGCTTGGACAAGATCAGCATCTTCGATGCCGATGCGCGCATCGACGCGAGCGCGTTTCTCGCACTCGGTGAAACCGGAGATTGGATAGAGCGGTATCGCGGTAAGAATCCTTCTGAAGCGCGAAAGCTCATCGTGGCTGAGCTCGAGCAAAAGGGTTTTCTTGAAAAAACCGAGCCGCACAAACTCTCGATGGGCCATTGCTACCGCTGCCACACCATCATTGAACCTTACTTAACGCCGCAATGGTTCGTCGATATCAAGCCCTTGGCCAAACCTGCCTTGACGATGGTTCAGGAGGGCAAGATTCGCATTATTCCTGAAGGGTGGAGCAATTCGTATTTTGCCTGGATGGAAAATATCAAAGACTGGTGTGTGTCCCGGCAGATTTGGTGGGGACATCAAATTCCCGCCTGGTATTGCGTGAGCTGCGAGCGCGCAAACCTCATTGAAGGCGCCGACGGCGAGTATCGCCTGGGCAAGGACGCAAAGCCAATCGTGGCGCGGGAAGCCCCGTCACGCTGTCCAAGCTGTCGCGGTAACGAGCTTATTCAAGATCCGGATGTGTTGGACACGTGGTTTTCTTCGGGTTTGTGGCCGTTCTCGACCTTGGGTTGGCCTGAGCAAACGGAAGACCTGAAAAGCTTTTATCCGACATCTGCGCTGGTGACCGGGTTCGACATTCTGTTTTTTTGGGTGGCGCGCATGATCATGATGGGACTCAAGTTCATGAGCGATGTCCCGTTTCATGACGTCTACATACACGCCTTGGTGCGCGACGAGCAGGGGCAGAAAATGTCCAAATCGAAGGGAAACGTCGTCGATCCCCTCGATGTGATGCATCAGTACGGGACGGATGCCTTTCGCTTCACACTCGCCGCCATGGCCGCTATGGGGCGCGATATCAAGCTCGCCGCCGACCGGATTGCCGGTTATCAGAACTTTGTCAACAAGCTTTGGAACGCTGCTCGCTTTGTGCAGATAAACACGGCTAATTTGCCGAGCTCCGATTTTGGGCGCAACGCTCTACGGGACCGAGACCTCGGCTTTGCCGAGCGTTGGATTCGCTCGCGGCTCGCGTTCACGATCGCCGAAGCGCGCGCCGCCCTTGACGCCTATCGGTTCAACGACTACGCCAATACGCTTTATCAGTTTACCTGGCACGAGTTCTGTGACTGGTATATCGAGATGAGCAAGCTCGCTCTGAACAGCGCGGACCCCGCCGTCGCGGACCGGAGCCGCAAGCTCTTGCGCGGAATTCTCGACGATATTCTCTTGCTGCTCCATCCCGTGATGCCGTTTGTGACCGAGGAGATATGGCAGAGTCTCGGCGCTCAACGGGAAAGTATCATGGTGCAGCGTTATCCGGTTTCGGAACAGAGCTGGTCTGATGCACAGATCGAAAGGCAAATGACATTTTTGATGGAGACCGTGAGAGCGATTAGAAACCTGCGCACGGAAATGAATTGTCCACCGGGGAAGGAAGTCAATGTGATCTTTCGCGGCGCGGCGCAAGACCTGCGATTGTTGCGCGAGCACGAGCCTTATTTTCGCTCGCTCGCACGCGTAAGCGCGGCGGAATTTCGCGACGGCGGCGAACGTCCCAAGGGAACGGCCACTGCCGTGATCGGCACCACAGAAGTCTATTTACCGCTCGAGGATCTCATCAATCTCGCCGAGGAGCGGGCGCGCCTGTCCAAGGAAGTCGGCAAGATCGAAGACGAGTTGGCGCGCGTACAGAAAAAATTGGGCAATGCGGACTTCATCGCGAAGGCGAAGAGCGACGTGGTACAGCGGGAACGTGAAAAGGCCACTCAGTTCGAAGAGAAGATCCGCGCTTTGCGAGCGAGCCTCGGCAAATTACAAGAAATCCAAACGGAAAGGAATTAGGCCGATGGATATTCATGTCAGTCCTCAGATCGAGAGATTGATCCGCGACGCATTGGACGAAGACATCGGCGCCGGCGACCTGGCGACCATGGCGACGATCTCGGCGGACTCGCGCGGCACGGGACTTTTTCGCGCGAAAAAAGAGGGTGTGGTGGCAGGACTGGTGTTGCTCGAGCGGATTTTTTATTTCATTGATCACCGGGTGGAATTGCGTTTGCACACCAAAGACGGTGCGCAGGTCACTCCGGGACTGGTGGTTGCTGAAGCGGTCGGGCCGGTGCGGGCATTGCTGCTCGGGGAACGGACCGCGCTCAATTTTCTTCAGCGGCTATCCGGCAATGCGACCCTCACACGCAAATACGTCGAGGCGGTGAAAGATTTTCCCTGTAAAGTTCTTGATACGCGAAAGACGACCCCGGGACTGCGGACATTGGAAAAATACGCGGTGCGGATGGGCGGCGGCATGAATCACCGCATCGGTCTCTATGATGCGGCGCTCGTCAAGGATAATCACATCGAAGCAACGGGCTCGATCGCCGAAGCGGTCAAGGCGGTGCGCCGTCATGCGCCCTTCATGGCCAAAGTGGAAGTGGAAGCGAGCAATTTGCAACAGGTGCGCGAAGCGCTGGATGCCGGAGCCGACGTCATCATGCTCGATAACATGACGCTCGCGCAAATGGCGGAGGCCGTAAGGCTTGTCAACAAGCGCGCTTGGGTCGAGGCCTCCGGCGGCATCACGCTGGAAACGATTCGCCAGGTGGCAGAAACCGGCGTGGATTTTATCTCCTCCGGCGCGCTCACGCATTCGGCGCCGGTCGTCGACTTCAATATGAAGATCACGCTGAACTCGCATTAACCAACCGTTTTCCTGCTTCACGGCTTTGAGCCCCCTCGATATTGACGGAATAAAAAAGCGCTTAGAAGCAAAACGCCTGGGCGGTAAATTGCATTACTTTGCCGAGCTCGGGTCGACGAACGTCCATGCGCGAATGCTCGCGGAAGAGGGCGCAGCCGAAGGCGAAATCGTCGTTGCTGAAGCGCAAACGCAGGGCCGCGGTCGCCTGGGCCGGCGTTGGGAATCGCCACCGGGGATAAACCTGTACCTCTCCGTCATTCTTCGCCCTCGCTTGCTGCCGGTTCATGCGCCTCAGATCACGCTCATGGCTGCCGTGGCGCTGGCTGAAACGGTTGCTCCTTTAATCAAGCAAGCGCCGGTGATTAAATGGCCGAACGATATTTTGGTGAATGGTCGAAAACTGGCAGGGGTTTTGAGCGAAGCGGCCTGCGACCCGCAGCGCATCGCACATGTCATTTTGGGCATGGGTCTCAACGTGAATTATCAAGTCGCTTCAATGCCGCCGGAAATTCGTCAGCGCGCCACTTCTGTGGCTGATTTGACAGGGAGCCCAATCGATCGCGAAAGCGTGACGGTACGATTGATTCACAACCTGGACCGGTGTTATGGAGAGCTTGACGAGTACGGCTTCGAAGCGCTGCGCTCGCGCTGGGATGCCTTTTTCGGTTTGCGTGGTCGACGTGTCCGGATCGAAAACCACGAGGATGTCGTCATCGGTCGCGCTCTCGGCATTGACCGCAACGGGGCGCTGGTGGTTGAAGATGACTTCGGCCGGCGGCAAAATATTTACGCCGGAGACATAATTCCGCTGGAGAGCTGAAGCTCAAAATCCCATGCTTCTTGCCATCGATATCGGCAACACCAACATTGTTCTCGGACTCTATCAGGGCAAAAAGCTGGTGACGCACTGGCGGCTCGCGACACAGGCGGAACGCACCGCGGATGAATACGGTGTGATCATCTCTCAACTGATCGATTACTCCGGCCATCGTAGCCAGCAAATCTCCGCGATCGCGGTCTCGTGTGTCGTGCCTCCCATGGTGACCATGACAGAGGAGCTTGGCCAAAAATTTTTCCGTCTCGAGCCGCTGATCGTTGGGCCCGGCGTTAAGACCGGCATGCCGATCCTTTATGAGAATCCCAAGGATGTCGGTGCCGACCGGATCGTAAACGGTATCGCGGCATACGACAAGTATCGCGATGCCTGCATCATCGTGGATTTCGGCACGGCAACGACCATCGATCTGATTTCGAAAAAAGGCGAATACATCGGCGGCGCCATTGCGCCCGGCCTATCGATATCACTCGAGGCTCTGATTCAGCGAGCGTCCAAACTGCCGCGCATCGAGATCGTCAAGCCCAAAGACGTCGTCGGACGAAATACCATCAACTCGATTCAAGCCGGTATTTTTTACGGCTATGTGGGGCTCGTCGATGGGATTGTGCAGCGCATTCAGAAGCAACACGGGATTCGGGGAAAGGTGGTGGCGACCGGAGGCTTGGCGCCTCTGGTGGCATCAGAATGTTCCAGCATCGACAACGTGGACGAGTTCTTAACCCTCGAGGGGTTGCGGATTATTCACGAACGAAACGCGCTCCAGGAGGTGAGAGCGCGAGCACAGACTTAGAGATTTCGAGGAAGGAAACCATGATCATGGCTGTAGCGGAGCTCGATAAACTTCGTAACGTCGGGATCCTCGGGCAGGGCGGTTCAGGTAAAACGTCGTTGGGCGAAGCGATTTTGTTCGCGGCGGGCGCGACGCAACGACTGGGAAAGGTTCAAGACGGCACGGCAGTGCTCGATCACGAGCCGGAGGAGATCAAGCACAAAGTCTCGATCTCGACCGCCTTTCATTCGTTGAGCTGGAAAAAGCATTCCATAACTTTGATCGATATGCCGGGTTATGCGGCGTTTTTCGCGGACTCGATGAACTGCATGCGCGCCTGCAGCGGGGCGGTATTCGTTGTCAATCCGCTGGTGGGGCTGCGGGTCGAATCCGAACGGCTCTGGACGCAGGCGAACGCGGAGCGGCTCAGCCGGCTGATTTTTGTCAGCAAGATGGATCACGAGCCGGCCAACGTCGAGGATCGTCTGGCGCCGTTTTTCGAGGGATTGGAAGCGAAGGGAGTTTATCTGCAGTTACCAATCGGCACCGAAGCCGGGTTCAAAGGCATCGTCGATCTGGTGTCAATGAAAGCCTATCTTTATGAGCCGGACAGCGGAAAATTTTCCGAGGCGGAGATTCCCGCCGACTCAAAGAGCGCCGCGGAATCGTGGCGGCAAAAAATGGTCGAAGACGTTTGCGAGACGGATGACGAGCTGCTGGAAAAATTTCTTGACGGCACGGAACCGAGCTCAGAGGAATTGAAGAAGGCGATTCGAGAGGCGACCCGCGAGCGCAAAATCTTTCCGGTTCTTTTCGGCTCGCCCTTGCATCAGATCGGCGTGGCGCAGCTTCTCGACGCGATCATCGATTATCTGCCGTCGCCCATGGAGTTGGGCCAAGTGGACGGCAAGAATCCGGTCAGTGGTGAATCGCTCAAACGGCCAATCGATCCAAATGCGCCGTTTTCGGCTTATGTCTTCAAGACCGTGATTGATCCCTTCGCCGGGAAGCTCTCGATCATGCGCGTGATCTCAGGAAAGATCGCTCCCGACGTGAATTGCTACGTGGCGAATCGGCAGCTGCGCGAAAAAGCCGGCCACCTGTTTCGCTTGGAAGGGAAGAAACAGGAAGCAGTGAGGGAGGCTGTGGCGGGAGAAATCGTCGCAGCCGCGAAGTTCAAGGACATCGCAACGGGAGACACCCTATGCGACGAGGAAGCGCCGATCGTTTACGACGGCGCCATGCGCTTCGCGCCGAATATCTCGTTCGCGCTCGAGCCCAAAAGCAAAGCCGACGAAGACAAGCTGCCGCAGGGCTTACACCGGATGATGGAAGAAGATCAGACCATCGAAATGCATCGGGATGAGGAAACCCGCGACTTCATTATCTCGGGTATGGGGCAGCAGCATATCGAAATCATTGTCGAGAAACTCAAGCGCAAATATGGCGCGGAGGTCGTGCTCAAGGCGCCGAAGGTGCCCTACAAGGAGACCATTCGCGGCAGCGCCAGCGCGCAGGGAAGATTGAAAAAGCAGACGGGCGGGCGCGGCCAGTTCGGCGACACCTGGCTCAAGGTCGAGCCGCTCTCGGCGGGCAAGGGATTCGAGTTTGTCGATCAGATCGTCGGCGGAGCGATTCCCCGCAACTATATTCCCGCCGTTGAAAAGGGCGTACGCGAAGCGATGGCCGGAGGCTATCTGGCGGGTTATCCGATGGTCGACGTGCGCGTGACGCTTTACGACGGCTCGTATCATGATGTCGATTCGTCGGACATGGCGTTTAAGATCGCGGCCTCGATGGGCTTTAAAAACGCCGTGGACAAGGCGAAGCCGGTTTTGTTGGAGCCGATTATGAACATGGAAATCTCCGTACCGGACGAGTGCATGGGCGATGTCATCGGCGATCTCAACAGCCGGCGCGGGAAAGTCCTGGGCATGGATACGAAAGGCCACACCCAGGTGATCAAAGCGCGCGTGCCGATGTCCGAAGTTTTAAAGTACGCGCCGGATCTGCGCTCGATCACCAGTGGCCGCGGCGAGTTTCAAATGGAGTTTGCCCATTATGAGGAGCTGCCGGCACACCTATCGGAAAAGGTCATCAAGGAGGCCAAAGCAAGCAAAGCAGCCGAGCATAACGGCGAAAAAGCATGAGGAAAAGTTATGGAGCAGTTTGACCAATTCAACGCCTCGCTTTTGTATTGTAACAAGTGCGGCCGAGCGATGCCGGTGCGCGAACGGCTATTATTGGTGCTGCCAGACGGCGAGCTGTACGACTACACGTGCCAGGGATGTAATAGCTCGCTCGGTTCCAAGACGGAGAAGGCGGGGCTTAAACCGGTTCCACGCCAGCCTCGCTCAAGAGTAGGAGGCTTTTAGCATGGCCATTATCGACTCCGATGCTCATGTCCTAGAGACGGATCGGACCTGGGAGTACATGCTTGAATCCGAGCGGGACATGCGACCGCGGATCGTGCCGACGCCGAAGGACGCGAGCTCCGGCGGCGAATCCTGGTTGGTGGATGGAACGTATATCGGCAAGGCCCGCAACGTCGGTCACGACACCGCCAAAGAATCGCGCGAAATGGAAGACGTCAGGGTCCGGCTGAAGCATATGGACGAGCTGGCCGTCGACGTACAGGTGCTCTATCCGACGATTTTCCTCCGTCCCTTTACCCGGCGTCCGGACGTTGAGCTGGCAGTGACCCGGAGTTACAACCGCTGGCTCATCGATATCTGGAAAAAGGCGCCCGAGCGATTGCGCTGGGTCGCTGTGCTGCCGTTGCTGTCGATGGAAAAAGCGCTCGCAGAAGCGCGCTTTGCCAAACAGAACGGCGCGTGCGGCATTTTTATGCGCGGTTTGGAAGGGGACAAGCACATCAGCGACGCGCATTTCTTTCCTATCTATGAAGAAGCGGCTCAGCTCGATCTGCCCATCTGCGTTCATTCCGCAACCGGAAGCTTCGCAGTGCACGATTTTTTCTTGAACGAATGCGGCTTCAACAAATTCAAGCTCGCGGTCGTCGGCTCGTTCCACTCGCTCATCTTCAACAAAATTCCCGAGAAGTTTCCGAAAACCAAATGGGCTTTCATTGAAGTCAGCTCGCAGTGGGTGCCGTACGCCATCCATGACTATGCACGGCGTTTCGAGAGAAGCGGCGCCGCGGTGGATAAGACTCAGGTGCTCCAGAAGAACAAAATTTGGGTGACCTGCCAGACCGACGATGATCTGGCGTACGTCCTGAAATACGCGGGCGATGATAAGCTCATCATCGGGACCGATTACGGCCACAACGATACCTCATCGGAAATTCTCGCGCTTAAAAAGCTGCAAGAAGACGGCGCGGTGCCGACACCGGTGATGAACAAGATCCTCGACGATAACGCGCGCGCATTGTATGGTTTGTGACGAGAATGTCGCAACAGCAAAGTTCGCCACAAATGTCACTCTGCACCAAAGGCGAAAAATCCCCTTCCTCTCGCGAGATTCATCGGCTATGACTCAGGATGACACGAAAAGTCTTTAGCAGAAAAAAACAATGATCATCGATTTCCAAGCTCACCTGTTTCCTGAAGCTTATCTTGGCGAGATGAAGCGGCTCAATGGAGCCGTCATTTTAGAAGAGCCGGACCCGCATAGCGGCATGCAGTATTTTTATGACAAGAAACTGAAGTCCCGGATCAATACCGCAACCCTGCAGGGGCAGAATATTGATGAGCGCTTGAAGCACATGAATGAACTTGGGGTTGACATACATGTGCTGACGATCCCCGCCCCAGGAGCCGACCGCTTCGAGGGCGCCGACGCGGTAAAAATTGCGCGTAGCGCGAACGATGCGATCGCGGCCGTCGCGCGCAGCCACCCCAGACGTTTTATCGGCTTTTTCACGCTGCCGTCGAGCGACATCAAAGCGTCGCTCGACGAGTTGGAACGCTCGGTCAACGAACTCGGGCTCAGCGGCTTCGGCTGCTTCGCGAATTTGAACGGCCAAGCACTGGATCGTGAGGAACTGTTTCCCATTTACGAGCGGCTGGCAAAATATAAACTGCCGGTTTATCTGCATCCCACTGCGCCGCTCGCAACGGAAGCTGTGGGCATCGATATTATGCCGACCTTGATTTTCGGCTGGGCATTCGACAGTACCGTGGCGATGACCCGGCTGGTGTATGGCCGCGTGTTGGAGCGTTTTCCAGAAATAACATGGGTAGTGGCGGATGTCGGAGGCGTGTTGGCGTTTTTCGCGCAGCGCGCGATCAACATCTACAGCGGACGCACCGATGAGATCCGTCACAAGTATGGGCTTAAAGAAAATCCGCTTGAATCGTTTCGGCGCTTTTACGTCGATACGGCGGATCATCCGGCTTCGACGCTGCGCTGCGTAAAG
>JBIOXP010000234.1:0-4835 GCA_044869705.1 Binatia bacterium
GCCCAAATGCCAACCGTGGCAATGGACCCCTTCACGCCTTACTCTCCCGCACAGCCTCGCCCAAGAGTCCGCTCGGCCGGAAAATCAAAATCAAGATCAAGACCAGGAAGGCCACGACGTCCTTATATTCCGCCCCGAACGCACCGTTAGTCGCCAGCGACAAATAAGAAGCCGCGAAAGCTTCCAAGAGCCCGAGCAACATCCCGCCTAGCATCGCGCCCGGAATATTGCCGATGCCGCCGAGAACAGCGGCTGTAAAAGCCTTCATGCCCGGAACGAAGCCGCTATACGGATTGACTAAGCTGTAGTGGATGCCGAACAGGACGCCGGCCAGACCTCCGAGAGAGCCGCCGACAAAAAAAGTCAGCGCGATGACCGAATGCACCGGCACGCCCATTAACGACGCGGTCTCTGGATCCTGCGCGACCGCGCGAATGGCCATGCCTAATTTGGTCCGGTTAACGAAAAAATGCAGCCCGATCAACATCAGCAATGCCGTCACGATGACCAGCACGGACTTGAGCGGAATCACTAGATCAGAGCCAAGCGGCACGGCGCGCTCGAGAAAATCAAGGGTCGGATAAGTCAAGTAGAAAGTGTTTCGCCACAAGCTTTCAAATAACCGCAGGGCATCTTGGAGAAAAAATGACGCCCCAATCGCGGAAATCAGCGCCACCAGCCGAGGCCCGCCGAGCAACGGCCGATAGGCGATCCTCTCGAGCGCCATCGCCGCCACACCGCTTACGACCATCGCGGTGGCCATCACGAGCAAAAGAATCACTGAGGGATGAACGCTGGCCAAATAACCCGCACTCTCGAGCAGCAGCAATGCTTCGACGCCAACAAACGCGCCAAGAACAAAAATCTCGCTGTGGGCAAAATTGATGAACTCCAGAACACCATAAACCATGGTGTAGCCGAGGGCGATCAGAGCATACATAAAACCCAATACCACGCCGTCGAGAAGGACTTGCGGCAGGATTTCGAATGCGAGTTCCAAATGGATGCTAATCCTTCAGGCCCCGCATGCTAACAAATAGTTGCTGACGTAGCTACCGCGTCGAAATGCCAAATCGTGCGTCTTGTTCTTCCTGGTGCGTGCTTTTCTTGGAAACCACGGACGATCGCGTATAATAGCGGCCTACGGATCCGAAGGATGTCCCAGTCAGTCTCATCACCAACCATCGCGCTTTCGACATGGCGCTGCCGGCTAAGAAAGGCGGCTTGGATCGGGTTCGGCGGCACGTTTTTGTTGCTGCTGGCGATCTTGATAGCGCCGCATTTTGTCGATTTAGGATATTTTAAGCGCACCTATTTGCCGCTCATCGAAGAGTCTCTCAATCGCCGCCTCGATGTCGGTGAGGTCCGGCTAAGGCTGCTGCCGACACCCTCGATTCAATTGTCACAGCTTAAGATTTACGACAACGCACCGTTCGCGGACGATACGTTTTTTTCCGCCGAACGGGTTCGGCTGCGAGTAGAATTCTTGCCGTTGCTCAGGGGTCAATTCGATGTCACGGAGTTGATCCTGGATAGGCCTGCGTTCAACATCGTGAAGCAATCGGATGGCACCTTCAATTATGCGGATATTGGCGACAAGAAACGTTCGACCATGACTCGGCGCGATTCTAGGAAAAAATCCGATTTCAGCAAACCTGAAGCGGCGCCCGTACCGGTTTTGCTGCCTAAAAATATCAGCGTGCATGCGGGTCAGGTCAATTTTGTCACTCGCGGGGAAAAATCGGCCAGACTCGACGGCATCGACCTGAGCTTGCGTGACTTCTCGAGCGATGCCCCGTTTCCGTTCCGCGCTTCGTTCAGTTTTCCGGGCCTAAACACCATCACATTGGAAGGACGGCTCAATTATCAGGAGGAAAAATCACTTCTCCAGCTCAAAGATAATCACCTCAAAGTCTACGACGTGACCTTTCCGGTGGAGGGTCACATCGCCAACCCTTTTACCTCACCCAAGCTGAATTTGACTCTAAGAGGTAGCAACGTCGAGGCAAAAGCGGTTTTTCAGGCCATGTCGGCCTTCGGATTCGCTCCGCCAGAGACCACGATCTCCGGGCCGATGGACCTTTTTATGAGTCTCGTCGGACCGTCGAACAGCCTTGTCACTCAGGCCCACGCGATCTTCAAAAACGTCCAAGTTAGCGGCAAGCGCGCGCTCCAAGGAAATCTCAGCGGGGAAGTTTCGCTCCGCTTGCTCTCTAGCTCCGGGGCGCTAAGCCGGCGATTACAAGGCGAAGGGAAGCTTGCTGTCCGGGATGGCGAACTTACTAATGTCGATCTGGTCAAAAAAGTCGAGCGGGTTACTGGAATGATTGGACTTACCAAAACCGAGCAGCGCCAAGCGACATCATTCAAAACCATGGAAGCCGATTTCATCCTCCGCGGCGGTTACGCTGAGTTTAGCCGGCTTCACTTGTTAAACCCACAATTAGAAGTCGACGGCACCGGCACCATGACTCTCGATCAGCCGACATTGGATCTCGCCGTCAGTACGGCGCTTTCAGCGCAGGCCTCTGCGCGGGCGGCGCACGCTAGAGCTTCCAAGTTTTTCAAGGACAAACAAGGGCGCATCGTCGTTCCCTTGAGAATCAATGGGCCATTGGAAAACCCGTCGGTGAATTTGAATGCCGAAAAATTGGTCGAGACCGGAGTCCCGCAGAACGCCGAGAAAGGGTTCAGCTCGTTTTTTAAGCGGCTGTTTCGGCGCTAACCGAAAGTGCTGCGCTATTTCGACGCAACCACCTTACCGGCACCTGCGATCAATGTCTGCAGAGTTTGCCCTTCCAGTGCTTTGCTCACCGACTGATCAACTTTGAGGAGCATTTCATCCACTTTACTTTCTTCCAGGTTTCCGTCGCTCAGCAGCTTGATTTTCGTTCCTCGGTTCCGTATGCAATCGAGGATTTCTTTTATGCTGATGGTCTGAGGATCGCGGGCGAGCACGAACGAATCTTCATCCGCAAGCGGCATGAGCAGTTTGGCCTGGGTCAGCAACTGCAGTAACTCCTTGACAACCCCCGCCGGTAGGCGCATCCGGTTGCTAAGCTCCAGCACGTTCATCGGGTCGAGGCCGAGATGAAAATTGCGGCCGATGAGAACCAGCAGCTGCAAGGCCAGCTTCTCTCGGCCCGCCGGGCTCTGCGCCAGGAGATCATGCTCGCGTTGATAAAAATGCACATACTGATGCGAATAGGCGACTTGAGCGCCCAACAGTACGATCACCCAACCCACATGCAGCCAGAGAAGGAACAACAACAGGATTGCGAAGCTGGAGTAGATAACATAGTAGCGAGTCGATGACGTAACGAATACCGCAAACCCCCAGCCCACCGTTTGCCATAATAGAGCCGCCACCAATCCACCGACCAGCGCCGACCTGAGTCTCACTCGGGTATTCGGAATGAAAATGTAAACGAAAGTAAACGCTCCCCATAGCGTGATGTACGGCATCAAGCGAAGGAGAAACAGAATAACGGCGCCGAACGCCTGTAAGGAAGCCAGCGCGTGTACAATCGCGTTGTTTTGCAGTGTTGCCGTTATCGTCACGGCAGCGAAAACGAGGACCGGTCCCACCAAAATCGCGCTCAGATAATCACTAAAACGCCGGGCGAGCTTGCGCGGCGCTTTGACGCGCCAAATATGATTGAACGCATCTTCAATGGTGCTCATCAAGGATAACACCGTGATGAACAGTGTGATCAGTCCAACGCTACCCAAAGCACTCGCGCTCATCTTATCGACAAAGCCGATCAAGTGTTGGGTGATTTCCTGTCCTTTTTCGCCGAGAGGCGCGAGGGCTTCGGCCAGCGCCGGCTCCATGCGGTTGTGGACGCCAAAGGCCTTAAGCAGCGAGAAGACGACCGCCAACAGCGGCGCTAGAGAAAGCAACGTCTTAAACGCTAGCGCCATGGCCTGAAGCTTCACCAGATTCTGCACGAAATCGCGCGCCACCATCACGCCAATCCTGAAGCTCGAATGCAGCCAGCGCTTGTAATGAGTGAGTTCCGACAATTCGGAATCGACAAAATCATCGAACAGGCGCGTTTTGACTTGTCGAATTGAGCGATTTCGCTGGAGCCCTTGGGAACCCATGGTCATGTCATTGCAGCTAGTCGGACGTGCTTCTCTCTTGATGCATTCGGAATCACCCTCGAGAGGGATTGGCGCGGAGGCGGTTATGCTGCGTGAAGAGCATGGCCGCAGTTAGGGCAGGCACGCCATTCGGCGTTGGTGGCGTATCCGCAGTTTGCGCAGCGGTGACGAGCAATTATCCGTGGCGGCTCGTCGATCTTCGGACCCTCCGCCCAATACACTCCAGTAAACAGACTCGTCTTACAGTGGGTCGAAATCGTCGCTCCGGACCGGTCCTTGTAACTCACATGGTAATGACGCTCGTTGCGCTCGAAAAACCAACCTCGCCCGAACGGATTCCAGTCAATGGAAATGAGGCGCCCGCCCTTCGCCTCAATCTCGTCCTTGATCCGAGCTTTATCGAAGAAGTGCATCGCGACGCGGATTGCGAAGGCCGCGACGATCGCCAGCAGAACGGTCGAGCCCATGGCGCTATTTTGAGTTAACTGACAACCTGGCGCAACTCCGAATCACTGCCGATAGATCCGGTTGATGAAACCTTCTTTCTCGAGCTCTAGCACGAGGCTGTCGTCGACGAGATCATCGACTTTCCACGGGCTCGATGTCTTTCGTACTAGCGCTTCTTTCAATTGCATCTCCATTCCTTCCCGATTGACCAGCGGGACTTTCTCGAAGAGCTTGTTGCTCGACTGATATGCGCTCTCCAGGTAAGCTTCGTTGTTTTGACG
>JBIOXP010000235.1:0-5956 GCA_044869705.1 Binatia bacterium
TGGTTTCCAGCGCGGCCGCGCGCACGTCCTCGGCTGTTGGCTTTGCCGGCTCGGGGCTGGGTTCGTCTTTCGGCGTCGACTCCGGCAGCGGCGTCGCTCTCACCAGCGTTTGCACGCGCTCGCGGAATTTCTCCGGCACTTTCGGCATGCGCGCGAGTTTGTCGGCATCGATCGACGCCGCCGCTTGCACCGCTTCGATCTTTTCGTCGGCGAAACCGTTTTTGACCGCGTCATCGGCGCTCATCCACGTCTCAGCGTCCATCAGCGCGATCAGATCCTCCTCATTCAGCGATGACTTCCAGCGATAGGCGGCCACGATCGTGTCGCGCACCTTGTCCAGCATGTCGGCGCGCTTGCGCATCTCGCTAGCGTCGCCAGCAAGCGACGACCAGGGGTTGTGAATCATCACGATGGCGTTGTCGGCGATCTTCGTTGGTTTGCCGGCGCTCGTGATGATGGTTGCCGCCGACCAAGCTGCGCCCTCGATCAGCACCTCGACGCGCCGCCCCCTGTGCGCCTGCTGATCGCGCAGAGTATTGGCGATGTGATGCGCGGCCATGGCGTCTCCGCCGGGAGAATTGATGTGCAAGCGAAGTGTACGGACGCTGTCAGGAAGGTTTTGGAGCTCGTCGATGAACTGTTTGGCGGTGATGCCGAAGCCGAAAAAGTCGTCAATCCAGTCGCCGATGAAATCGTTGATGTAAATGTCGGCGCTGGCGCCGTCGGCTTGGTTTTTCAGTTCCCATTTCATTCCTTTTTTACCTCCGCGCAAAAAAAAAGGGCGCCCGCCGATCCTGTCGATCGACGAGCGCCCTGTCCTTTTCCCTCCGGGCTGGAGCTATGTCACGTTAGCTGCGAGAATCCCGTTGATTGCTGACGCGCATTTTCAACAAAGCGCGTCCGTCTGTCAAGCGCGTCGATGTCGTGGCCATATAGCTCACGCGCTCGGGCAGCCCAGAATGGCGCCCTAAAATGATTGTCAATTGAATTTTGGAAATGCTGTCGTCCGCGTCGATCGCCGCCGCATGGCGGTCCAGCTCGGCGCTGATCGCGTTCTTAATGTAGATAGTGCGGCGGTTGTTCATTAGGCTCACCGCGCAAAGACATAGTGCGCGACGCTATCCTCGCTCGACTGCAAGTGAAACACGCTGAGCGGCAGATAGATCACCTTTTGCGGGTTGAACTCGAGTTTGAGCGGCGGCGCGACGACCAGCTCGGGCTTGGCCTCAGCGATCTCGCGCGTAAATGTCACGCGGCCGTCTTGGAATTTAGCGATCATGCGTTCAATGCTCCTGGTTGATGCCTACATCAAGGCTGACCCGGAATCGGGTCAAGCCGATGGTTATGCGGCTTCATTCATTCAACCAATCAAGTGTCTACTATTGGCAAAAAGGAAAGGATCAATTGATACCGCCAACTAGCTCAGCTGCTTTTTCGCCCAAAATCATCTGCTTTTCCGCATCTCCGATGTCAGGACACCGGCTTACGAATCCGACCGGGTCGGCTTCGCCTACAGGATAATCTGATCCAAGAACCAAACGGTCGGATCCTACGATCTTGATCAAGGTGCTCAACACGCTTGGATCAAAGAGGCAGGTGTCATAGTGAACATTCCTAAGGTACTCGCTAGGCTTTCGAGTGATGTTCTTCATACTCTGGGGCGCGTTTTTTACATTACGGTCGAGCCGGCCCATATTGTGTGGAAAATAACCGCCACCGTGAGAGACGACGATCTTGAGTTTGGGAAAGCTTTCCAGGACCCCTTCATAAATTATGGAAACCATGAACTTCGCCTCTTCTAACGATTGAGCGATCGAGTTCCACATGCCGAATTGCTGAAACCATGCGCACTTACCGCCTTCCGGGTGCATGAACGACACCACACCGAGATCCTGCGCTGCCTCCCAGAACGGCCAAAACTTACGGTCTCCAAGGTAAGTACCGCGCACTTCAGACGGAATGTTCGCTACTTTGAGCCCAAGTCCAACGGCGCGCCTGATCTCCTGGAGCGCCGAGTCCATGTCTTGCAAGGGTAGGACAAAACTTCCAATGATGCGCCGTGGAAATTGTGCTGCCCATTCAGCGACCGTATCATTCAGTCGTCGGACCAGTTCAAGTTCGACTGAGGGTTCAGCCCACGATGTAGGCTCAATCACGGTCGCCGATGAGGATACGCTCATGTCAATCTTAAGCCGGTCCATATCTTCAATCACGAGGTGTGGACTCTTCATCTTCTCGAAGAGCGCAACGAGGTGAGCGGGTGCTTGATGATGTCCGAAGCCACTGGCGGGCGAATGGCAGTGGCATTGGTCGAACACCTCTTGCACCAGGAAGTGTGAATGAAAATCGATGACCGGCGTCTTATCATTCGGTTCCATTTCGTCCTCCTTCGAAGCAAAGAAATTTCAAGAAGCTAACCCGATGCCGTATAACGCTTTGGGTGAGAAGCGCGTTCCTCAGCGTCCTTCTCAACGCAATCGTCAGGCGTGGCAAACTACCGCACTCAGTTCATTGCGCTCTTTACTTGATCGCTTTCCTCAGCGTGTCGAAGGTGCCGGGAAAGTACGACACGTTGTTGCGAGCGGCCCGCACGATCGTCTCCGCGACGGAGCGCGCTTGGCCGGAGTCGCGTCCGAAGACCACGAAGCGCGTATTAAAGTCGTCGCTTGGCAGCAGGCCCTGGCCCTGAAACTGGGTGGTGCCAACCTGGACGTTCCGTGCCCCCGGGAGACTTCCGGACGCGAATTCCTCCTGGCTGCGAGCATCGACAAACACGGCCGTACGGTCGACATTGAAAATGCGAACGATCCCTTCCAACTCGATTTCGGTGCTCCCACCGAGTGCGCGCCAGACCGGGAGGCCGAGCTGGTATCGGCGGACGTTGGTGAACCCAGCGGCGAGTAACTCCTCGCTGAGCCCCCTGCTAGCCTGGCAGAATGGGCCATTACAGTAGAGGACCAGCGCTTTTGTCTTGTCGCCGCCAGCGAGCCGCTCGACCTCGGCGGTGAATTCGGAGCGCGGCGCACCGGGCCTCGGTGCGGCGTTCCGTGCGCCGGGAATGTGACTCGCCACGTACTGCGCGCGGCTCCGGGAATCAAGGACGATGGCGCTGCCGTCGGCCAAGATGCGCCGGAGCTCCTCCGTGCTGACCTCCAGAGTTTTCTGGTTCGGCTCCGCCAGTGTTGCCTGGTAGATGCTGGCGCCCTGCGCGCTAGCCACATCGGTCGCGGCTAGCGTCACCATCCGTGCCAGCGCGAGTCCCAGCACTAACGTGAAGGTGAACATCAAAACACGTCGCCTCATAAATTTCTCCTTTCCGCCTAACGCGAAGGCTAAACCGCGATTGTGAAAGAGCGCGTCATAATTCCCATGCGAACCGAATCCAGTACCAGACGACTTCGTCGTCTTCGAGGTCTCTCTCGCTATCTCACAGCCGCCAAAGGTCACGGAACTGAACAGCTACTACCTTCTCGTAGGCTACCGGTTCAGCGAGTAAGCCGATCGATTGAGCGAAACGGTTTAGTCCATTTACGGCCTCCTCAGATACCGCGGCATCGTAGAACGGCAAGTCTCGCTCAATGATTGTGGCAATCAGTTCTGCAGCATCCGGAGGAAAACGTCTTTTTCCCACTTCAGCAGCTCGTGTTGGATCCGCCCGAAGTGCTTTGTGGGTCCTGACAATAGCCCGCACAGTGGCCGCGATTCGTTCCGGGTCTCGATCAATTAGTGCGTCAGTGGTCACAAGGCCTGTGAAGGTGAAATTCCGAGCGGCTGGCGGACCATCGCCGCGGCGCACATCTAGCAAAACTTTTCCTACGCCACGCCGTATTGCAATCTCAGTTGCCATGGCGTTGGCCCAGAAGGCATCAATTTGTCGCGCCTGAAGTGCCTTGGCTGCAGCCATACCAAACGAGACACCGGGTTCCCCGGCGCCTGGAACTGGCACGATTTGCACTTTGTCACGCTCAGCATCAAGTCCGGCCACTATCAACAATTGTTTGAGCGCCGCATCGGGTCCTTGGTCCGCGCCAATCCGCAACCCCTTCAACGCATTCATGTCTCCGCGCTCTGCGCGGAGGTCGGCACGCACCACTAAAAGCCAGGGAATCCCTTGAGAGAGTGCAGCAATAAGCTTGATTCCTTTCCAGCGGGGAAAGGATCTCAGGACAGCATGGACGGCGCCACTCACATAAGCATCGGTGGCGCCTTCACGTAACGCCGAAACTGCTTTCGTCGTAGGCGCAATCAATTCGACCTGCGCATCAAGACCTTCGGCCTTAAAAAATCCCAACTCCTCTGCAGCGAGTACCGGAAAACATGTGTTGGTGACGAAGTCGAGGACTGCAATTCGTATTTGCATCGCATCCCCCTAACGAGAAGCTGACCCGCTCTGTCGGGTCAAGCTTATGTTAGACAATAAATCCAACACACAACGTTGATCACTGGTCCCTCTTGGCAACTGGAAAGATGGCAGACGAGGTGCCCGAGAAACCTCTTGGATCGACGAGGGTTACGGTTGCGGCACTTTGCCCCGTACTGCCCAAGACTGAGCGTTTAGTTTAAAGGGAACGTCAGGTCCGTTCCGGAGAAGCATTTTTCGTAGCTGCTCGCGCAAAGCCTGTTGATGGTCTGGCGACAGGCTGGTCAGATATGAGCCCATAGGCCCAACACCTCCAAGTAGCGGTAACCAATAATCTTCAAAGGAGTTGAAGTCCAAATGAATCGTTAGCCCCGTCTCCTCCACTCGCTCTAGACCGGTCGCCTCCCATAGTCCCTTGAGCAGCCCTTGAAGGCTATATGGCCTTTGACGGGGCTCAAGCGAGGGGTTTAGTTTACCCGCTTCCTCCCAAAAGATGCTCTGCATTTCCATGCCTCCACCCCTGTCCCAATTGCAGGCTACCACCGAACCGCCGGGGCGTGTCACACGGCACATCTCGCTCACCGCCTTTTCGGGCTGCGCAACCATATTAAGCGCAAGCAGAGATAGGCACTGGTCGAATGTGGCATCCGGATAAGGGAGTTCCAATGCATTGCCGACGTCAAACTTGATTCGCGCATCGCCGCAGCGGGTCCGTCCATACTCGACAAAGGACGACGAGCGGTCGATGCCGGTAATCTCCGAACTACGAGTTACAGCGGCTACCGCCTGCGAGAGTACTCCTGTACCGCAGCCAACGTCGAGCACCCTCTCACCGTCGCGGACTTGAGCAAACTCAATAAACATGGGTGCCAGGTAGCGACTCCACCGACCCATATAGCGGTCGTACGCGGCGCCGTCAGAATAGATCTCCGCCATATGTTGTCTCCTTCCAAATCTTCACCCTAAGTGTCACACAGACTTTCTGGTGCAAGAAAATTTCAGCAGGTGAGCTCCTAAGACGGGCATAACGCAAAGCACAGCCGTCGCCGTCAGCGATCGGTCTGAAGCGCTAAGTTAGGCAACTACCGCGAGCCGCTACTTTCGACTTGCTTCACAAAAGATAGGTCAGCGACCTCGTAAGGATCTACGCTGTTGGCCTGCGGATATTGATCAGACAACATGTCCAGGGCTGTTCTTATAGCTTCGATCGAGGGATAAGGAAACTTCTGAGCCTTACTACTGAAATAATCATAGGTTTCTGCGAGAATTTCTTCGCTAGCGCCTCTCAAATATTTCTTCATCACCACGATGCTTTTCGCTCTGTTCGTTTTGAAAACTTGAATGGCGTCAGTTAGAGTCGCAATTAACTTAACTGTTGTGTCTGGATTTTTTTTGACATTGGCTTTCAAGGTTGAAACCCCGACGGAAGGAATCTGAACCCCAAGCTCATCTAAATCGAGCAATTCGCGAAATCCCATCTTTCTTGCCATCAACCTTGGCGGTGTTGCAAGGATGGCGGCATCGACGATGCCTTTCTCTAAAGCCGGAAGGATATCGGGCTGCTCTCCGAAGCGTGCAATCTTTGCGTCGCGCGTG
>JBIOXP010000236.1:0-6014 GCA_044869705.1 Binatia bacterium
TGAAAACCTGGGCTTTCTGGCTGCTCGTCCTGTCGATGACCGCGCGCGTTACTTGTTACAGCACCGCCACGGTCCATTTCGTTCCGCTGATGGTCTGGAAGGGATTGTCGGAAGCGGCCGCGGCATCGCTACTCGGCGCGTTTGCGTTCATTAACCTGGTCGCGCATTTCGTCCTCGGTTGGATCGCGGATCGAGTGAACAAGCCGAAACTCTTGGCGACCTGTCATCTGCTGCCGGCGCTTTCACTGCCGCTGCTTTTCGCCGGCTCGGATTACTGGCAGCTTCTGCTCTTTACGATTACATTTACTTTCTTAGACGCGTCGTTCCCGATTGTCTGGGCAACTGTGGGTGATTTTTTTGGCCGGCGCAATTTCGCGACCATTCGCGGCATGATGAGCTTCTTCTATATGTGGGGCAGCTTTGCCGGCCCCATTATGGCGGGCGCGATTTATGACCGCACGCAAAGTTATCTCTTTGTACTTTGGATCTTGCTCGTTCTGCTGGTGATTGCAACGCTGTTGGTTCTGTTTCTCATACGGCCTTGGAAGATACGCATCGCCGCGCTGGCTCCGGCCGGTGCTGCATAGAACAGAAGCGCGGGCGATGCTATAGGAACACAGTCTAACGAATTGGGAGATGATTCAAGGCGCGAACCACCGGAAGTGATCTGATCTGCAAAGCGCTCAAGCTCGAGGGTGTAAAAAATGTCTTCGGCTTGGCGGGCGATCATATCCTGCCATTGCTCAACACAATGGTCGATCAGGATTTCCGCATCATCGATACGCGTCACGAGCAAGCCGCGGTCCACATGGCCGATGCCTGGAGCCGGATTACGGAACAGCCCGGTGTTTGCATGTACACAACGCCGGGCTTCGCCAATGCGATTCCCGGCCTTACCAATGCGATGCATACCGAAGGCGCCGTCATCTCGATTGCAGGCTGCGCCGACACGCACGATCTGGGACGCGGCGCGCAGCAAGAAATCGAACAGGTCGCGATGGCCGCGCCGATCTGCAAAGGCTCCTTCATGGTACCCGATGCGCGGAGAATACCGGAGTTCATCGCGCGCGCCGTGCGCCTCGCCTTCAGTGGACGCCGCGGTCCCGTTCACTTGACAATACCGATCGATGTCCAGGAGCAGAGCGTCGACGAAAGCGAAATCGTATTCGCCAAACCGGAACAATATCGCCCTAAACAGTCAGTACTGACGAGTGACGAGCTCGTCCGGCAAGCCGTCACCATCCTGCGCGAAGCCAAGAGGCCGCTGGCGGTCGCCGGTTGCGCGGCCGGTTATACGCTCTGCGGCGACGCTTTACAGCGCTTCATCGAAACGACGCGCGTACCGGTCGTGACCGAAGAGCAGGCGCGCGGGCTTGTTGCCGACGATCATCCCTATGTTTTCGGGTTTTTCGAGCGCGGCTTGAATCGCGCCGCGGGAAAAGTTCGCGATGCCGACGTCGTCGTGCTTTTGGGGCGCAAACAGGATTTCGTGATCGGGTTCTGCCGACCGCCGCACGTCGCAGCCGATGCCAGAATCATTCAGATCGATCCGTCGCCGATGGAAATCGGTCGGAACCGGGGCGTGGCCGTCGGGATCGTGGGTGACGTGCCTAGCGTTTTGGAGCAACTGACGAAGGAAGCTTCAAAGCATACGTGGAATGAGCTGCCGTGGATCGAGGAATTGCGCGCCGTGCGCGCCGCCCAGGCCGAGTGGGCAGAAAAACTGGCGCAGCCCAGAACGCCGATGCATGCCTTGTTCGTGCACAAGACGATACAATCAGTGTTGCGATCCGATGATTGCCTGGTGTTCGACGGCGGCGATTTCTGCCACTTTGGCCGGTCGTTATTGCCGGCGCTCAAGCCCAAGCGTTGGCTCTACGTGTCGAGCTTGGGGATGTTGGGATCGTCACTGCCCCAGGCGCTCGCCGCCAAACTGGCCTATCCCGATTCTCGGGTGATCATGATGACGGGCGACGGCGCGTTCGGATTCAACGCGATGGAGTTCGACACCGCGATGCGCCACAAGCTGAACGTCGTCGCCATACTCGGCAACGATTCCGCCTGGGGCATCGATCGGCAAATTCAATTGGGGCTCTATGGTCGGCCGGTCGCCACCGACTTGCTGCAAACTCGCTACGAGCAGGTCGTGCAGGGACTGGGTGGTTATGGAGAATTCGTCGAAAGGCCGGACGATCTTCGACCCGCGTTAGAGCGCGCGCTCGCTTCTCAGAAGCCGGCGCTGCTGAATGTCGCCGTAGAACGCGCCATCAGCCCGCGTGCCGAAGCGGCGATTGGCCGGCGCAAAGCCGCTGTGCCGAAAAGCTAGCTTGTTTTTTTACACTCGCCCGCTTGCGGAGAGGGAACGGCGAGGTCTCTCTTATTCGCCCATAACTCTCTTCATGGAAGCGATAACCTCTGGCGGCTGGTTCATGACTTCTCTCGCCAGCGATTGCAGCTCATCGCCGTGAATCAATTCGGCGTCGAGACCCTGTTTTTTCGCTTCGGTAATCAGCTCCGGACTTGTTAAAGCCTTGGCGTAGCCTGTGCGGAGAATCTTCACGATCTCCGGCGGAGTGCCGGGCGAGCCGAACATCGGCGCGCTGCCAAACTCGCCTGAGCCGAGCATTACCGAGACCAAGCGACGATTTGTCTCAGAGGTTTTATACTGATCCATCAGCTCGCTCAAAAGCGGCGTGTCGGGCAGACGAGGATCGCGCTGTTTACCGCCATAGACTAGAACACGGACGAGATTTTTGCTGCGCCACGTATTGAAGGGCTCGCGGCCAAAAAATACTTGGATGGTGAAGGCGCGGCATTGCACCTCTCCCCGTTCCACCGCCAACTCGATTTCCGCGCCGCCTTGATAACCCGTGACGAGCTGAAATTTTGCGCCGATCGCCTCTTCGAGGAGCTTGGGCAAGTAATAGCCGGTATTTCCCGTACCGGTGACTCCGCATTTGGGCGGCACCGTCGCAGTGCGCACATCGTGAATGGTTTTGTACGGCGTGTTTGCCCACATATACAAAATGGGAGTCGTTCGCGTCGTGCTTCCGACCCATGCGAGCTTGTTCCAATCGAACTGCACCTCTTTCTTTTTTAAGAGCTGCTCGAAATAAAGTGCGGCATTGATGACGCCGACGGTCAACCCATCGGGTTTGGTGACGCCCGCGATATAGTTGGTCGCGGTCATCGAACCGGCGCCTGGCATGATTTGTACGACGGTGGCCGGATTACCCGGAATCTGCTTGGTCAGGTGCGGCGCAATGATGCGCGCCCAAATATCATGTGCGCTCCCGGCCGGATAACCGACGATGACTCTGATCGTCTTGCCTTGAAAGTAAGGCGCTTGAGCGGCAGCGTCGGCTGCCCACAGAACCATGCACAGACAAATCAACTTTTTTGACATAGCGCCTCCGAATTAATGTCCGGTCCGGACAGCCTTAGCACCACGCTCGGCTTGCAACTTAAGTCAGATTGAAAAGAAACGTCAACAGCACCCTGGATCGGCACTGGCTGCTCGCACAGGAGAGCCAAATGTCTGTGATTTTACTTGCACAAAGACCGGCGAGTCGTTTAATCTCAGAGAAATTTACTTTCAGTTGGGGTAACTGCCATCCCGAAGGACGGGATTCTACGACTAGCGGTATTCCAAGGGCGCGCTTGTGATTTGCCCAATCGATCGTTCTAAGTCGTCACCGCAGAAAGAGCTCGGGTTCAGTCTGATCGAAGTTCTTCTGGTGATCGTCATCATCTCAGTTCTGGCGGCCATCGCCATTCCGCAATTTATCAGCTACCGAAGCGAGGCCATCGATACGCAATTGAAATCGGATCTGCGAAATGCTGCCGTTGCCATCGAATCCTATTACGCTAAAAAGAATGTGCTCCCGGCATCGTTGGCCGAAACCGCGGAATATGGGTTTCAATCCACTGCCGGAGTTACCGTCTCGCTGCTCGTCGTTTCGCCCACCACTTACCAATTGACCGCCGAGAAAGCCGGCGGCTCGCAGCCGAGCTTTACTTACGACAGCGCGACCGGAGTGATTCACTAGTCAGGCGATTCGCACACGGCTCCGGCTTGACCTTCGTTCCGCCTATCGCATAGTTTGATCGTACAGGCATACCGCAGAACCGCTCTGTCGGGTGGCGAATCGAGGAGAAACCCAATGGCCGATACAAACAATGGCAAATTTGCAGTGCTCAATCCTGCGGGATACCCGCCAAAAGTCACGCCCAAATCAATGGCGCCGCGACTCGGCGCTCTCGACGGAAAGACTATCTATCTGGTCGATCCACGGTTCGATGATTCCGGGCTGTTCTTGCGGCAGGTGAAAGACTGGTTTGCCGAGCACATGCCTGCGGTAAAAACCGAGCTCGTCGAGATGTCGAGCGTCTACACCAAAGACGATCCGAAAACCTGGGAAATGATCAAGGCCCATGGCGACGGCGCGATTATCGGTGTCGGCCATTGAAGCACCTGTGCGCCGGCGGTCGCCGTGCACGCAATCGCTCTCGATAGCAAATACGCTGTTCCCACCGTTGCGATTCATACAAATGCTTTTGAAAAAGCCGTGCAATCGGTAACGCGCATGCACGGGATGCCGCAGGCCCGGTACACGTTCGTTCCCCAGCCGGTGATGGGCAAAACGGCGGCGCAGCTACGCGCCTATGTCGATGGCAACAGTCCGATCAGCGGCCGCCCGGTGATGCAAGAAGTGATCGAAGGTCTGACCCGCCCGGCCGAGGGGGATCATCTCAAGGAAATAAAATTTGATCGTACGACGCCAAGGCTCGTGGACGCCGACACCGATGACAACCTACAACAGGTGTTTCTCGACAATAATTGGACTGACAAACTACCGATCGTTCTCCCCACCGAAAAGAAGGTGGAAGAAATGCTCAGGCACACAAGCCATAAGCCCAATGAAATCGCCGGGCACCTGCGCTCGAATCAATTTCGCCAGCACTGGGAATTCACGGTGGAAAAAGTCGCCGTGAATGCAGTCATGGCGGGCGCGCGGCCGGAATACTTCCCGGTGATCTTGGCGCTCGCCGCCAGCGGCGTCAGCGCGCGCGGCAGCACCACCAGCTCGATGGCGGCGATGGCCGTCGTCAATGGCCCGATTCGCCAAGAAATCGGCATGAACGCCGGAACGGGAGCGATGGCGCCTTACAATCATGCCAACGCGACGATCGGCCGGGCTTACGGACTACTGTCACAAAATCTTCAGGGCGGCTCGATTCCGGGCGACAGCTACATGGGTTCTCAAGGCAATGGCTATGCCTACGGTAGCGTCACGTTCGCGGAAAACGAGGAGCGCAGCCCCTGGATACCGTTTCATGTGCAGCACGGCTTCAAAGCCACCGACAGCACCGTGAGTATTTTCACCGGCTGCCGTTCCACGGCATTCACGCTCGGAGTGCGGGAAAAATACTGGCGCGAGCACGTCCGTAACATGCTGCGCGGCATGGACGCGCACAGCGCGCCGACTTTTTTACTCGACCCGATTGCGGCGCGCCAGTTCATCGACCGCGGCGCGTTCGACACTAAAGAGAAAATGATCGAATGGGTTTATGACAATGCGCTCATGCCCGCCGGCGAGTACTGGGATTATCAGCTGATCCAGAATTACATTTATCCCCGTGCCACCTTCGGCGAAGAACCCTACGCGTCGAAGCTCAAAGCGGCGCCAGCGGAAATGATCAAAATGTTCAAACCCGGCGAGATCCATATCGTCGTGGTCGGCGGCGAAACCAACGGCTACTGGCGCATCATGGGATGCAACTATCAGAAGACCGTTGCGGTGGATGAATGGAGGTGATGACGGCATCGACCGGAGTGATGGAGTAATGCGCTCGAAAGCCGACACTCTACGAAGAAGAAAATGATACGCCATGTCTGAGTACGACGTCATAGTCATCGGGTCCGGCCTAGCCGGTCTGACCGCTGGGCTATTCGCTACCCGCTATGGTCTCTCGACCTTGGTCATGGAATCGAACATTCCCGGCGGTCATTT
>JBIOXP010000237.1:0-15323 GCA_044869705.1 Binatia bacterium
GCGGCATCATCTGGACCTACATGGGGTTGTCCAAAGATTTGCCCGAGCTGCCCGACTTCGAATTTCTTCGCGTGCCGGACGAGCATCGGATCTATCGACTGTTCTATCAGGAGGGAAATTATCTCCAGGTCCTCGAAGGCGGCATCGACCCTACGCACGTGATGTGGCTGCACTCGCCCTACGACCTAGCCGACGAAGAGATGAACGCACAGCAACCCGCGCAGCAGCGCGCCGCGAACCGCGCCGGAGTGACCAAAACCCCCGAGGATGTGGAAATTTTCGATCGTGAAGCCGGCTTCACCTACGGCGCCAAGCGCTCCCTCGGCGGCGGCAAGACTCTCTGGCGGGTCAATCAATTCATTTTACCTTTTTACACTATGCCGCCGGGCGCGGATCAAAAGGCCGCGCGCGCTTTCGTGCCCGTGGACGATGAGAACTGTGTAAAATGGCAAGTGCGCTGGTATCCCAACGAAGAGGTTGCCAGGAACACCAAAGAACAGGTCCGGGAGTCCTTCCCGGAGGAAGCCTACGACCCGCCGACCAATTCGATGCCGTTCGGCCACATTCGCATGAAAGCGAAGCGCTCCAATGATTATTTGATAAATTGGGACGTTCACAAATCCCGGCGCATGGGCATCGCGGGCGTGAATTTACAGGACGTCTGCGTGACGGAAAACCAGGGCCCGGGTCCCATTCTCGACCGCACGAAGGAGCATCTCTGCGCCGGCGATATCAGCACCATCAAGGCACGGCTCAAATTACTGGATGCGGCGAAGGCTTTACGCGAACGAGGCACGATTCCACCAGGCGCCCGCGATCCCAGTGTTTATCGCGTTCGAGGCACTTCGACGGTCGTTCCCGACAATGTTCACTGGGTCGAAGGTGTGATGTCCGAGATGACCGTGGCGCCCCGTAAATGACTTGGCTTTGGCACTCGAATGGCTCGTCTCAAGACTTTTTGTGGCATGATCGCGGTACAGCTTGGTTCCTCGTTCCTATTTTCACTGTGCGCCTACGCGCAGATAAATTGGCAAACGGAATGGACGCAACGCACCGAGGCCGCGAAAAAGGACGGCAAGGTCGTCTTCAGCATCCCGCCGAGTACAGAGTTGCGCAAAGCGTTGGAGTCCTCCGTCCGCAAGAAATTCGCTTTCGACATCGAAGTCATTCCGGGTACGGCTGCCAAGATCATCCGCAGGACTGCCGACGAATATCAAGCCGGCGTTCGCTACTTTGACGTGATCGTCAGCACCTTCGACAATCTCGAGCATAGTCTGATCCCGATGGGCGCCATCGAACCGCTCGAGTCGATTTGGATTTTGCCCGAGGTGAAGGACGCAAAAAATTGGTGGGGCGGTCATATCTGGACAGATAATACCAAGCGGTTCGCCTACTCTCCTTTTGCCTACATGCAGGACAACATCTGGTTCAACAGCGAGCAGGTAAAACCGGATGAAATTCGCGTCTATGACGATTTATTGAAGCCCAAATGGAAAAACAAAATCGGCATGTGGGATCCGCGTCAAGGCGGCGCCTCCGGCGGCAAGTGGGCATTTCTCTGGGCCAACAAGGGAGAACCTTACTTGAAAAAACTCGTCGAGCAGATTTCTCTCATCGCGGCGGATCGACGACAAGTCGCTGATTCGCTGGCCAAAGGCACGATCGCCATCAGCATCGGCCCCACCTATTATAGTTTTGCCGGCTACGTAAGAGCAGGCTTGCCGGTCAAACCACTGCCGCCAATTAAAGAAGGCACCTACGTGTCGATGGGCAACGGCGGCCCCGTCGTGATCAAGAATCCGCCGCACCCGAACGCAACCAAAGTCTTCGTCAACTGGCTGCTCAGCAAGGAAGGTCAGGAAATCTACTCACTCGCTCAGGGACAGGCAACCCGCCGTTTGGATGTGGACACCAAAGCCATGGAAGAGTTCGGCATCAGGGCGGCTAAGGATTACATCTCTGTGGACGAATTCCACAAAGGCGAAAATCAGAGCGAAGATAAAATCAAATCCGTGCGCCGGCCTGCACAGGAGTTTGCGAAAAAAATCCTGCCTTGAGTTGCCAAGCGACCTCGCTTCCCGCTTTAGGACGCGCGGGAATGATCGGATAATGGACGACTATTCGTCCGGGCGCAAAGCTCGTGCAACTCAGGAAGTCGTCATACCGCAACGCCGTATCCAGGTTCTCCGTTAATTGAAGTATCGGGGAGACCCTAAATGATTCCCGCGTCTTTTAATTCCTTCAGCCGTTGCTTACTCAGTCCCAGCTCGCCGCAAAAGATTTCCTCGTTGTGTGCGCCCATAGGCGCGCCGAGAAAATCTACCGAGCCGGGCGTCGCGGAAAACTTGGGCACCACGTTTTGCACGATCGCCTCGCCCAAATCGGGGTCGGGCACCCGCACCATCGCTTCGCGAGCGCGGTACTGAATATCTTGGAACGCATCCTCCATATCGAACACCGCAGAGTAGGCAACGCCGAATTTGTCGAATTGCTCGATCACTTCCTGCCGCGTGTGCTGCCCGATCCAATCGCCCACAATGCCGTTGATCTCGACCGAGTTCACCACGCGCGCTGGGTTGTCGATGAACTTCGGATTGCTGGTGAGGTCCTTCCGTCCGATCGCTTCAGCCAAACGCAACCAGACGCTCTGAGTGCTCGCGGCAAGGGTCAGATATTTTCCTTCCTGGGTTCTGAACATCGAGCTCGGCGCGACGTATGCGACACGGTTACCGGTGCGCATGTGCACGGTCTTCATCTGATCGTACTGAATGGGATCGAAATCCAGGAAACGAAAAACCGCCTCGAAAAGCGCCAGGTCGATGACCTGCCCTTCGCCGCCGCGAAGATCACGATGATACAAGGCCATCATGACGGACAGGGAGCCGAAGATGCCTGAAATCAAGTCGCCAAGCGGATAACCCGGCGACATCGGCGGCCCATCGGGCTCGCCGATGAGATTCGTAAGACCGCTCATTGCTTCCGCGACGCGACCGAACCCGGCGCGATCTTTGTAGGGTCCGGTCTGCCCGAACCCCGAAATCCGCAGCAAAATAATTCGCGGGTCGATGTTCCGGATAATTTCCGGCCCGATGCCCCACTTCTCGAATGTTCCGGGCCGGTAGTTCTCGACGATGACATCTTTTCCCTTGATCAACTGTTTGAAGATGGCCGCGCCTTCCGGTTTGCCGAGATCGAGCGTGATGCAGCGTTTGTTGCGCGCCACCGATTTCCACCAGAGCGGGATGCCATCTTTGATCGGTTCGAGCTTGCGCTGACCGTCGCCATATTTAGGATGTTCGATCTTGATCACATCGGCGCCGAAATCCGCGAGCAACACGGTCGCGAACGGCGCTGCGACCATATTGCCGGCATCGATCACACGCACGCCCTTGAGCGGCTTGTTTTCGCTCTTTTGCGTCAGTGGGAAATCGTAATGTTCCCTGATGTAGTCGGCCATTTTTGCGTCATCACCTCTGGTCGCATTTAGCCACAAACAGCCATGGAAATAAACCGAGCGTGCAGTGCTGAAGATTACTTCACCGATTGGCCGAGTAGCGACCGCTGCGGTTGCGTCTCGAGGGGCGAGGCTCAGGATGCTGAAATGCACTAGGCAAGCTTGAAGGCTTTGCATCGTTTGACGATCCGCCGCAGCATGACTAGTATCGCTTGCGGAGAAAATTTTTTTGTTGGAGGACCCGAATGGCGGAACAACCACGAATCGTTACAGGTCTCGGCAAAGCGGAACTGCACCGCATTCTCGTGCGTGGCTATGATTTGAATAAGGAGTTAGTCGGCAAGATCAGCTTTACGGATATGACTTCACTCATGCTGCGCGGCCGCCTGCCCTCGGCCAACGAAGCGCGAATGCTCGATGCCCTGCTAGTCATTCTTGTGGAGCACGGCATGGTATCCCACGTGATCGCGGCGCGTCTCATCTATCACTGCGCTCCCGAGGCGATGCAGGCCGCGGTCGCAGCCGCACTCTGCGGCGCCGGCAGTGTTCATCTCGGATCGTCGGAATGGTCGGCGAAGATGTTAATCCAAGCACTCCCGCGCGACGCACAAAACCCGGACCTCGCGGCTATTGCGAGCTCGATTTACGACGACTATTCGAAACGCAAACAGCGTATGCCGGGAATCGGTCATCGCACCCACGCGGAAGGCGACCCGCGCGCCGAGACTCTGTTTGGTATTGCCAGGGAGACCGGCGTGTATGGAAAATATTGCGACCTGTTGCAGGCATTGTCGAAAGTAGCGACGGAACGACGCAAGCGGCTCATCCCTGTCAATGTCACGGGGGCGATTGGCGCCATCGCGCTCGATATGGGCTTTCCCTGGCAGATCACTAAGGCATTCGCATTGATCGGCCGAACCCTCGGCGCCATCGGACACATCGCCGAAGAGATACAAAATCCGATGGCAACGCAGATCGATGCGGCGGTGAAGCAAGCGATCGTGTACGAGCCGGTGCGTACCTGAAAAAATTGCTTTCAGCCAACGGCAGTATCGTACCTTTCGGAGTTCTTAGCACCGAGTGATCGACCGGCTCTGTCATCCACAGAAACGAAAACAGGGGAAAGGTTCCTCGCATCCGAAGAGAGATCCTTCTTTATCCTTTCAAGGAGTACGGCGACGGGGAAAGCTCCGCGACCTCTGCGTCTTGGCGGTGATTGCTGCCGTTCTCATTTGCTCCTTTTTTTCCTTTCTGTTGTAATGCGCACGGATCAAAGGAGCAGTCCATGAGCTATCAGAATATTCTCACTGAGCGGGTTGACAAGGTCGCCATCATCACCATGAATCGTCCGGAGAAGCTCAACGCCTTGAGCTACGAGCTCGCCTGCGAGATCGACGAAGAGCTGACCGCAGTAGAAAAAGACGATGATGTTCGCGTTGTGGTTCTCACCGGCGCCGGCCCACGCGCGTTCTCGGCCGGCGGCGACATTATGCAAATGGTCAAATCCACGCCGGAGGAGATGGCTGCGCGCAGTGAAAATCGCCGCGAGGCGAACTGGCATCTGGCGACTTTTACCAAGCCGATCATCGGTGCCATCAACGGCCTGGCGTACGGTGCCGGCGCGCAACTCACCACGATGCTCGACATCCGCATCGGGTGTGAGCACGCCGAGATGCAATTTCTCGCTGCCAAATACGGTCGCGCGAATTCCACCTGGTCTTTGCCTTTGGTCGTCGGTATGCCGAAAGCGAAGGAACTCCTGTACACGGGTCGCCCGGTGAAAGCCGAGGAGGCCGAGCGCATCGGCCTGCTGAATCAGCTGGTGCCCTGCGCGCAGTTACGCGCGGCTGCGCTCGAAATGGCCAAACAAATCAGCGAAAACGATCCACGGATGGTGCAAGGGATTAAGCAACTGCTCAACGACGATGTCGGTCTTCCATGGCGTGAGCGCTTCGACGCTGAGCAAAACGCGCGTAAGAACAAATTGAAGGCCAACTCGCCGCGCGAGGGTTTCAAGGCGTTCTTGGAGCGCAAAGGCATCAGCTAGCCTTTGCGATAAATGCGCAGCCCATACTGCAAGTAGGTACCCGCCGATCTGGTTTGTCATTTCGGAAACCGCGATCTTTTTTTGAATTACGACCAACTAGCCGACGCGTATTTCAATGCAATTGAGCATGTGCAGTAATCGATTCTCGCCTGGATTCCCGCTAAAAACAGGCGGCAATGGCAACTTAAACCAGCCGTTCTCTCGAAGTGAGAAATCCTGCTGCGAGTACCGTTGACACTTCGCTTCTTTCTCGAATATATCTCCGCCAGGTCGTTTGATTTCTCGAAAGCGTTTCAGGAGTTTCAATCATGGCTCTCAGTGTCGAAGAAAATGAACTGATCACGCACGTCGGTCCTGGTACGCCCTGCGGTGAGATGATGCGCCGCTATTGGCATCCGATCGGCTTGAGCGCCGAGCTTAAAAACCGGCCGGTCCGTCGGCGCTTATTGGGCGAAGATCTCGTGCTCTTTCGAGACGATCAGGGCAGAGTCGGACTGCTTGCGCTCCGTTGCGCGCATCGCGGCACGTCACTTGAGTTCGGCCATATCGAAGATGGCGGTCTACGCTGCTGCTATCACGGCTGGCTCTACGATATTGACGGAAAAATTCTGCAAACGCCCGGCGAACCAGCAGAGAGCACCTTCAAGGACCGCGTCCGGCAAAAAGCTTATAAGGCACAGGAACTGGCTGGAATTGCTTTCGCTTATATCGGCCCCGATCCCGCGCCGCTCTTGCCGCGCTGGGATGTACTCGTGCGCGAAGACGGCGTCCGATCACTTGCCGCGCGCCTGATCCACTGCAATTTCCTGCAAACGGTGGAAAACAGCGTCGATCAACACCATTTCAAATGGCTGCACCGCACGCCGAAAACACGTTTTTGGACCGACGAAAAGCTCACCTCCGAAATCACCGAGTTAGGCATTCGCGATACCTTCACGCGCACTGTGCCCGATGGAACTTTCATGACCGTGAGCCACTACTTGTTTCCTAACATGAACAAGGTCGGCTATCACTTGAATGAAGATCACCCGGCGGCATTCGCCGCCACCCACGAAGGCTATGAAGCATTGCGCTGGCGCGTGCCGGTGGACGACATCAATACTATGCACTTTACCCTTTATTTTGCGCCGATGGTCGACGGAAAAGTATCGGCCAAGGTGCCCAAAGATCAATCGGCTCAGGGCCTGGGCGACAGCATGCCGGGCAAATACCGTTGGGATGAAGAAACCGGCTGGATCGCGCGCGGCGATCAGGACCGCTGCGCACAAGAGAGCCAGGGATCGATTTTCGACCGCAGCGGTGAGCATTTGGGCAAGTCGGACGAAGGCGTCATCATGCTCCGGCGTATGTACAAGCAGTGCATCGAGGCGGTGGAGCGCGGGGAAGACCCAGTCGGCGTCATCCGCGATCCGGTGAAAAACAAAATTCTCGCGCCGGTCCCCGGTGAATTTCAGGTCGGCTGATCGAAGGCATAATGAAAAGTACAAAGACGGCGTTGGCGGCGATTTTCCAACTGTTCGCGCTTGCTCCTATCCTGGCGCCGCATCTCCAAGCTGCCGATACGATGGAATCCCTTATCAGCGGCGCCAAAAAAGAAGACGAGCTGGTTTTCATTGCCGGTGCGCAAACCTTCGGCGGACGCAAAGGGCTCGCGGATCTCGAAGCGGCTTTCAACAAGCGCTTCGGCTTAAATATGAGGATCAGCTTCGCTGCCGGGCCGGACATGAACGCGCGGGCGGCGCGCCATATCACCGAAATTAAATCCGGACGAAAAGTTTCGTCCGACATTTTTCTGGGATCGCAGTCTCATCATGCCCTGTTGCACAAAGAAAACGCCTTGGAAAAGGTCGCCTACTCCGCGATTTTTCCATGGGTGACCAAAGAAATGGAAATTTTCCCGAACGAATCGGTGCTGACCTACACCTCGCCCAATGGCATCGTCTACAACGCGAACTTAATTTCAAAAGACAAGGCGCCGAAGAATTACGCCGATCTCATCGACCCTAAGCTGAGCCCCACTTGGACGGGCAAGATCGCCATTCCACCCTACGTCGCTTGGCTCGCCGAGCTATCGCTGGTCTGGGGCCAGGATCGCGTTAAAGACTACGCGCGCAAGCTCGTGGCGATCAGCGGCGGGCGCTTACGCTACAGCGAAGAAGAACGGGTCGTGAGCGGAGAATTTCCCATTATGGCAAACTTTGGCGATGCGTTGAGCGCCATGTGGACCTGGCAGCCGAAAGGCGCGCCTCTGGTCGCCGTGCCCGGCGTAACGCCGATCAACACCGATTACTTTCAACTGAGCGTCCCGAAGAACAGCGTGCATCCGAATCTGGCCAAGCTCTTTGTCGCGTTCATGACCACTAGAGAAGCTCAAGGCGTGCTGCAAAAATACGAATCACGAAGCTCGCACCTGGTCGAGGGAACGATCATGCAGAAATACCTGAAGGACAACAAAATTGCCGTGCAGGAGCCGAAGCTCTCGATTGGCTACTATCTCAAGAGCGAGGACGCCGAAGGACTGCAATTCAAAGAAGAGCTGGCGAAAATATTGAAAGGTTCTTGATCTTTTACTGGACCTTCGAAAGATCACGCCGGATGCGTTTATCGGGGGTCCAATTCCGAATTAATCTGGTTCCCGCTTAAAAGATGCGTCAACGATGACCGGGAACAGATCTCATCGCCGCCGATGGAGGTTACTCGATGTTGTCCCGAGACGAAAACGACCTGCTCACCCGTGTTGGGCCCGGAACGCCATGCGGAGAAATGCTTCGGCGCTATTGGTGGCCCGTCGGTTTCAGCGAAGTCGTGGAAGAGAACCAGAGTCCGGCCAAAGTGCGACTGCTCGGTGAAGACTTCGTCCTCTTTCGCGACGGCTCCAGTCATCTCGGCTTGCTCGAGCTGCACTGCTCCCATCGCGGCACTTCGCTCGAATTCGGTCGGGTCGAAGATCAGGGAATTCGCTGCTGCTATCACGGGTGGCTCTATGATACGGCGGGCCATTGCTTGGAGCAGCCCGCCGAACCGGCGGACAGCACATTCAAAGATCGCATCCGCCATCCGGCCTACAAAGTTCAGGAGATTGCCGGTTTTATCTTCGCTTACTTGGGTCCTGATCCTGCGCCGCTCTTGCCGCGCTACGACTTATTTCTCGCAGAGCGTGGCGAACGAGTCATCGGCGCCGGCACCGAATATTGCAACTGGCTGCAGCGCGCCGAGAATTCGGTGGACCAGACGCATCTCGTCGCTCTCCATGCTCCCGAGTACCCGCAGATGGCGCTCAAACGGCCTGAGATCGACTGGCAGAAGACTATCTACGGCGCCAAGATCACGATGCATGTGCCCGGAGTCTCGAAACCGAAACATTCGCATTGGGTGTTCCCATCGCACACGCGGCATACGACTGCACGCCAAGGCCGGGTGCCCGATCATGCGATTCGTTTCCGGGTGCCGGCCGACGATATCACGACGAAGACTTTCTGGTTACGGTTCACGCCCGATGACGAAGCGAATCAGGGGCGCCCGCTGCGGTTAAAAACCGTCGGCTTCGAAGACGATAAGCCGGGCGTTTACACTCGCGTTCAGGACGGCTGGTGGGGCATCGCATCCCACGACCAAGATCGCGTGGCGCAAGAGTCCCAAGGTGAGATTTACGATCGCAGTAAGGAACACCTGGGCGCCTCGGATCAAGGCGTCGTGTTGCTGCGCCAGACCCTAAAAGAATCCATCGACGCCGTGCGACAAGGACGGGATCCTTTTTGGATACTGCGGACTCCCGAAGAAAACGACAACATAACATTTGACGCGAGCATGGCCGAAATTGCCGCCCTGGGTTGACGCCGGCGTTACTGGTCGTCTTTTAGTTTGTACTCTTCGAGTTTGCGGTAGAGTGTAGTGCGATCGACGCCGAGGATTTTCGCTGCCTCGGTTTTGTTTCCGTTTGTCGCTTCCAGGACTTTGGCCACGTATTCCCGTTCGAGATCGCGCAGTGTGAGCTGCCGTCTTAGCGCTTGCGCCAAAACGACGGATGACTCGCCATTGGCGACGACATTTGGCGGCAGATCTTCCAATCCTATTCGGGACCCCTTGCCCAAAAAAACCGCCCGCTCGATCGCGTGTTCGAGTTCCCGAATGTTACCCGGCCAATCATAATTCTTCAGGACCGCCAGAGCTTCGGGCTCAATGCCGTTCACCTGGCGCTTCGCTCTGGCGGCAAACTTCTCGACGAAGTGCTCCAGCAGTAGCGGCACATCGTCACCTCGTTCTCGCAACGGCGGCAGCTCGATTCGAATCACGTTTAGCCGATAGTACAGATCTTGACGAAATTTGTCGCTGCGGACCAGTTCTTCGAGATTTCGGTTGCTCGCGGAAAGCACGCGCGTATCGACTTTTTCTCCTTGGTTAGCGCCCAGCGGCCGGACTTCCTTATCTTCCAGTACGCGCAGGAGTTTAGTCTGAAGCGTCACCGGCAATTCGCTGATCTCGTCCAAAAACAGCATACCGCCGTTCGCCTCGCGAAACAGGCCGCTGCGGTCTTTTCGCGCATCGGTAAACGCGCCGCGCACATAGCCGAACAATTCGCTTTCGAGTAGGGCTTCCGGAATCGCCGCGCAGTTCACCGCCACGAATGGCCCGCTCGCGCGCGAACTATTGGCATGAATCGCCCGTGCAATCAGCTCTTTGCCTGTACCGCTTTCTCCCTCGATCAGGATATTCGCGGGTAAATCACTCACCTGCGCGACGGTTTCCAAAATTTTCTGCATCGCCGCGCTCTGACCGATGATGTTCTGGAAGCGGTTGTGCGCTTTTATTTCGGTGCGCAGGCGCTGCAGCTCTCGTTCGAGTTGCTTTTGTTCGAGCGCGCGTTTGACCTGAATTAAGATTTCTTCATTGTGAAATGGCTTCGTTACATAATGGAACGCGCCCGCGCGCATCGCCTCCACGGCGCTTTCGATCGTGCCGAACGCCGTGATTAAAAGCACCAAAGCATCACTGTCGATCTCGCGCAGTCGCCGAACCAGGTCGATGCCGCGCATTTTAGGCATCATGAGATCGGTAATGGTCAAATCGAAACGGGATTGGCGGGATTTCTGAAGAGCGGTTTCCCCATCATGCGCAACTTCGGTTTCATACCCTTCTTCACGCAACAAATCGATCAGCAATTGACACATCGCGCGATCATCATCGACGATGAGAACACGGCCCTCCTTGGCGATCGGCTCCTGAGCGGCGGGAATCATCGCGTTGCGGCCCTTTTCTCCCAAACGGCGTGTTCCTGAGGGTCTGTCGGTAGGAGAACGCTGAATCGAGTGAAGCTTCCCAGCTCGCTTTCCACGCGAATTTCACCGCCGTGCTCCTTGACGATGCCGTAGCTCACTGAGAGACCGAGTCCGGTTCCTTCGCCGATATCTTTGGTCGTGAAAAACGGATCGAATACCTGGCCCATGTGTTCGGGCGCGATCCCTGCGCCGTTATCTTCGAATTCGATGCACAACCGGGGTTGCTTTTCCTTTCCAGCTTCGTCTCCGTCGAGAGCAACCGTCGCGCTAATTTTGATCCGGCCGCCGTAAGGAAGCGCCTGCAACGAATTCAGCAACAGGTTCAGGAATACTTGCTGCAACTGATCGGCATCAGCAGAAATAAAAGGCAATGATTTGTCAACGCTCAGATCGACGATGACGTTCTTCTCGGCAATCTTATGCTCGAGCAGTCCGATCACTTTTTCCAATAGTGATAAAAGCTCAACCCCACGGAACGCCGGTTCGCGCCGGCGCGAGAATTCGAGCACTTGCCGTACAATCCCGGCGATCCGGTCAATCTGCGAGCGAATGGTCTGTAAATTCTCGTTGACTTCTTTCTGCGCGCGCGGGCGACGCAAAAGAAACTCGGCGCGTCCGCCGATAATATTGAGCGGAGTGCCGATCTCGTGGGCTAATCCGGCGGCGAGCTGGCCCACGGACGCCAACTTATCGGACTGACGCAAGCCTCGTTCGAGGTTCAAACGCTCACGTTGCTCTTGGACGAGCTTACGATAGAGCTCTTCGAGCCGATGACACATTTGATTGAACTCCAGAGCCAGCGAGCTGATCTCATTCTGTCCTTCGACTTTAAGGCGTTGTTCCCAATTACCCTCGCCAATTTCGCGGATGCCGCTGATGAGTTGTTTGATGGGCCTGGTGAGACTGCGCCGTACCATGAAGAAGATTAAGAAACTTAGGATCGCTATCAAAACGGCCGTAGTCAAAATGATCCGGTTGCGGCGCGTCTCCAGCGTCAAATTGTAGCCGGCACCGCGACGACCGAGAACGATTGCACCAACAAGACGATTTTTACTGTCCACAAGGGGTTCGATCCGATAATAGACGGGGTGAGCGCGGCTCTCGATATATCCATCGATCGCTTTGCCGTTTGCCAAAACTGGTTTTGGATCGATGTCGAGCACTGGCCGAGGATCAAGGGCGGGATCTCCCGTCGTGTCGGTCAAGGACGCGGAGGTCGCGATCGGCTTCGCTGCTGTATCGTACACCACCACGCCATGAATGTTTCCTGACCTTCCGACGCTATCGATAAACCGTTGCGTTGCGTCGATCTCGCGCTCGTCACTGTAAATGTAGCGTAACGCTGCTTGGATCGAGCGGCTCAAGCCGATCATCCCGACACGCATTTCTCGCAGCGTGTTTTCTCGATCCTGTTCTATGCTCCAGTAGCCGTGGACCGACATAATGAGAACCAATGTCGCCACCAGGACCAGAATGAGTTTGGTTCCGAGCTTCATCGCGGTTGTAAATCTATGGCGCGGCATGCTGTGCCCCTACGATACTGTTTCTGGCGGCGCGCGTATCGTGTTGTGATTTGCATCGGGGTGTGGGTATTTGCAACAGCATCATTAGGTAAGAATTCTTTCGCGTCAATCGCCGCACAGCCACCAGACAACGAATCGCCGTGGTATCTTGCAACAGGACTTCGTTTTCCGTGCTCGGTATACATGTTGATTTAGCAGTTGATTCTTACGAGTTAGCTAATGGCATCGCAATTGCGGAACCAGCGCCAACAAACATGCTAATCCGCACTCGGCATGTTCAATACTTTTGTAGGAGGGTGAATATGACAGTTGTCAAAAAAATCTGCAGCGCGCTCTTGCTGTTTTCGCTCCTGGCGCTTGGCGGATGTCCGGAGATGGCTCAGCAGGGCGGATCGTCATCAGGCGATTCCAGTAGTGGAGGTCGCGGAGGAATGGAACAATAGCTGAGCTGGCACAGCACTTCGGCGAAGCACACTGGAGCCGGAGTGCTGTGCCTGATCTTTTCCGTTGGCCCACAGAGTAAAGATCGTCGTTAGATAAGAATCGTCGTTCGCGGCGAGCCGGAGCGTTCCCGGAACATCGTTTTTGCTCCAGCCGTAGGCTGCTGCGGCGCTTTTTGTAAAACGCCTCGCCAAACCCCGCTCTGCTCAATCCGTCTCACCAAAGTCGATTGCTCCGATTCCTCCATGACTTCGTCTGTCGCTGCTAACGGTACAACTGCTCCAAGAAACCTGATTTTTGAATTTCGTCGAGCAGGCTCAGATCCCAGTTGTCCTTCTCGCTCAAGCGCTTGGCCTGAGGAAAATCCAACGCCGCCAAGTCCAGTAATGCTCGCACCGCGTCCGCCTGCGGACGCAAGCCAGGTTCGGCGCGCATCGAGATCTCATCGTATAGATAGGCCATGATGTTGAGATCCGGATTACGAACGTATTTTGAAAAAATTCTCAGGCTTTCGTCCTTGTGCGATTTCAAATAGTGAATCGATTCCATATACCCGCGCAAAAACCGTAAGAGTTGAGCGCGATTTTTTTGCACCGCTGCCGCCGAGGTGTTTAGTCCGCCGCCGATATTGGCCACATCGATTTTCGTGAGAGTGCGCATCCCAGCCTTCTCGGAGATCATGTCGGACGGCGGCGTGAACATGGTCGCGTGAATAACGCCGGCCGAGAGCGCCGCGACCCGAGCGGCCGGTCCGCCGTCGCCAACCGAAAGGAACGTCACGTCTTTGCTTGCGTCCATACCATTGTCGCGCAATAGCTTGACAACCCGCGCGTAGGCGGCGTCGCGGCCCGGCGTGATACCGATGATTTTGCCCTTCAGATCTCGCACGGTTTTGATACCAGGTTGGGTGACCATCGAATAGCCCAGAGTGTTGGTAGTCGTACCCAGTCGCGTCAACGCGGCTCCCTGCAGAATCGCGGTGGTTATACCCAGATCCGAGCCGATGACGAAATCAACGCTGCCGCCGAGGAGTGCCGAGACTGTGCGTGATCCACCCCGGAGAAAAATCAATTCGACATCCAGGCCGTGCTTTTTCCAAATTCCCTTCTCCGCCGCCACCCAGGAGGGCGCAAATCCGGTCGCGAGGGACGGAAAGCCGACGCGAAACGGCTCCGCATTTGCTGAAGCAACGTTGGAAAACAACAAAACTGCCAAGAGGAGCCATACCAAGCAGTGCCGACGTTTCATCAACACCTCGTCAAATGAAATAATTTATACGCTTACTCTTGCCCTGGCGAGAATGCGACAAAAATTCTTCGCTCTGCTCGGAATGCCAAAGCCGGTCACCGCGAACCCATTCGACGGGCTCAGGGTAAAATCCATGAGAGATCTTTTCCTGCTCGAATTTGTCACGTTGCATAGACGTATTCTGATCAGGCGGCGCCGCGATCACGTGGCACGTCGGCCAAGCAAACCCTAAGGTACGAGCGCCGCGCATGCGCCCTTGCCGCGTATGCATCCTCTTGCGGCGAGCTTCCCGATACACGATGGCAGCCTATCGATATCCCTCGGCCTGCATGCTGAACAATCGAGCGTAGATTCCTTCGATTCGGAGAAGCTCCTCATGGCTGCCCATCTCCGCTATCCGCCCGGAGTCAATCACAATAATTCGGTCGGCCATTCGGACCGTGGAAAATCGATGCGAGATCAGGATCGCCATCTTGCCTTCGGTCAGCTCTTTAAAGCGTTGAAAGATTTCGTATTCCGTTTGCGCATCCAACGAAGCGGTGGGCTCGTCGAGGACTAAAATCTCCGCATCGCGCATGAAGGCGCGCGCCAACGCGATCCTCTGCCATTCTCCGAGCGACAGCTCATGTCCTCCATGAAACCAGCGGCCGAGCGTTGTCTCGTAACCCTCCGGGAGTTTTTCGATAATCGCATCGGCGCCGCTCTTATGCGCGGAGGCGATTATCCTGTCCATATCCTCTGCCGTACCGATCTGGCCAAAGCCAATGTTTTCTCTCGCCGCCAAATGATAGCGCACAAAATCTTGGAAAATCACGCCGATCTTTTGGCGCAGATCGAGCGGGTCGACTTCTCGAACATCGATGCCGTCGAAAAGAATGATCCCTTCGCTAGGATCGTACAGCCGGGCGAGAAGCTTGATCAGCGTAGTTTTACCTGCGCCGTTGTGGCCGACCAGCGCTATTTTTTCCCCTGGCCGCATGGTCAAATTAATTCCGCGCAGTACCCAGTCCTCCTGATCGGGATAACGAAACCCGACGTTTTGGAACTCGACGCCCTGACAAAGCGATGCCGGCAATTTCCGGCGCGCCGTACCAGCCTCGAGTCGAGGCTTTAGCTCAAGAAACTCGAAGTAGTGCGCCATAAACAGATTGTTTTCATAAATATTGCCGATGCCGGCGAGAATCGATTGAAAGGTCGTTTGGCCCTGGCGAAAAATCGTCAGGTACAAAGTCATATCGCCAAGCGACCTTTCAATCGATTCTCGCCGGCATCGGCAATATTTATGAAAACAATCTGTTTATGGCGCACTACTTCGAGTTTCTTGAGCTAAAGCC
>JBIOXP010000238.1:0-5762 GCA_044869705.1 Binatia bacterium
AAAAAGCGACTCCCGTTCCTCGCGCCACGACTCCTCGTCGATGTTCGCGAGATTCTCCAGATCGGCAGGCGCGGCATCCGCGTCATCGATCCATTCCCGTAGCAAAGGACTGCCGTTGATCACGTCAATGGCAAGACGATCTCTCTCATATTCATAGGCGAAATTGCGCCAGAGTTCGTAACTGGGATAAATCGCGCGCAGCGCCTTGCATGCGAGAGCCATCAGGCGCCACGGCCGAAACCGGTCGTGATCATAGCTCGAATCATCAACATGAACTTGAATGCCGGAGCACAGCTTGCCGGCGTGTTTGTGAAACGTCGGCTCGAACCAGCACTCGCGTAAGCGACAGCCGCGCATCCATTCAGGGTTCAGCGCATCCATCTTTGCAAGTACGCGGCGCGGCTCGATGTCCGGAGCGCCGAATAATTCCAGCGGCCGAGTTGTCCCCCGCCCTTCCGATAGGGTCGTGCCTTCGAGCATCACCGTTCCCGCATAACAGCGCGCCATCGATAAATTGGCCGCGTTCGGGCTCGGATTGACCCAGGCGCGTTCGCCGAGAGGCCATCCAAATCCCGGCGCCTCTCTAGCTTTCCAGCCTTGCAGCTCGACGATTCGATATTCCACATCGAGTTTCAGTGTGCTGACGAACCATTTTGTCAGCTCGCCCAGAGTCAGACCATGGCGCATCGGTAGCGCGGCAGCACCTACGAAGCTCTCCCACCCGGCGCGAAGGCGTAAGCCTTCGATTGGACGGCCCGCGGGATTCGGTCGATCGAGAATCCAGACTACTTTCTGATGTCGAGCGGCCGCTTCGAGCATGTAAAGAACCGTCGTGATGAACGTGTAAATGCGGCAGCCGAGATCCTGAAGATCGACCAGCAAGACATCGAAGCTATCCATCATTGTCGCGGTGGGCCGGCGGACCTCGCCGTACAGGCTGAAAACCGGAATTCCGTGCACCGGATCACGAAAATCGGACGACTCAATCATATTGTCCTGCTTGTCGCCGCGCAGCCCGTGCTGCGGACCAAAGGCAGCCGCTAACTTTACCTCGGGAAGCGCTGCCAAGGCATCGAGGGAATGCACCAGTCCGGGCGTCACCGAGGCCGGATGCGCAAGCAAAGCAAGGCGCTTATTTCGCAGTGGCTTGCGAAGTTGAGTGTTTTCGAGAAGCCGATCGATGCCAAATTTCATGGGTGGCTCGGATCGCACGCGCCAGCGCCCCGAACCACGGGTGCGAGCTCCAACGCGAAGCTTTCCGAGTGATGAAAGTCAGGCTTGCCAGGCGGATGTTTGAGTGCCCAGTAGGATAACGATCCATCGACAGTTTCGATCACCGTCGAGATTCCGATACACAATTGTACTTCGCCTTCGAGTTCGGGAAAGCGCTCCAAATCTATGGCAGCGCTAAGCTCGAAAAAGTCTTCGCCGCGTTCGGCAACAATTTTCGGTTCGAAACCGTCGCTCATATATGCCGAGCCGTCACGATAATCTCGAAACGAGTAGGCAGCCCATTCACCCGACGGCGAAAAATTGAATTCGTAATACTCGGCATCGTTTTTTGCGCCGATGAACGCTTCAAAACAAGTCCGCCGCCATAAAGACTCCCCTCGGCGAAGTGACTCAAAAGGCGGAAGCCTCAGCCGATCGATGGCTCCCTTGAGCGTATAGACGAAATTAAGAAATTTTCCGGGCAGCCAGGTGATGCCTGTCGTCAGGCTCGCGACGGCGGAGCACAACGTCTCCGGATGGCAGTGCAGAACGGCGGCGGTTTTTTTCGGTGCTCGCATGAATTTCGATGTGAAAAACTCCTGTCATTTACAGAGATTTAGAGCGTAAACACTCCAAGGATCGGTCGCGTGTGGATGGTTATCCGTATTAACCGCGCGGCAGGAAACTGTCAAGACAATTCTGAGCTTGACACGTCGCGATCGCGAATCTAGAACAGCAGAAATTGACGAATTTCGAGAATCCGATGGCGTTCTCCGGCTCAGAAACTCCCGCATTCGACTCAGAAGATCTTCGAGAGCTCAAGCAAAAAGTGGTCGACGGCTGCCATATTCTCGATCACGAAGGCATCACCGATGGATTCGGCCACGTCAGCATACGCGTGCCCGGAACCGAGGCGTTTATCACGATCGCCGCGGTGAGCCCCGGGTGCGCCACACTGGAGCGACTGGTCATGCTCGGTTTCGACGGCCGGTATCTCGGCGGCGAGAATGCTCCGCCGTACGAGTGGCCAATTCACGCGTGCATCTTCAAGGCGCGTCCCGACGTGATGAGTATCTGCCATACTCATTCGAAGTGGAGCTCGCTTTTCAGCGTTTTGCGCGGCGGCCTTCCGCCAATTCACATGTATGCGAAATTTCTACCTCCCAAAGGCCCGCCAATCTATCCGGCAGCAGGGCTCATCAGTACAGTTGAGCGCGGTGAAGCGCTGGCACGGACTCTGGAGGACGGCGCGGCGGTTTTGCTTCGCGCCCACGGCGATGCGGTTGTTGGAACGAGCCTGGAGCAAGCGATCTTGCGCACGCTTCAACTCGCGTTTGTCGGCGAGTTGGCACACATGGCCTGCGCTCATGGGGAGCCGCTCTATCTGCGCCAGGAAGAGTTGGCGATCTTCGCCGCCGATCGGTCATTTCCCGGCCGACCCTGGGAATATTATCTCAGTCGCATCCGCAACCGACGCTCTGCTTGACAGTCCTCATAGCGGCGCATAGATTCGCCGAACAGATACACTGACTCCATCACGGGGTATTCATGGCTGGCTATCGCAAAGACGTGCCAAAAATCGACTCTTCGGAATTGAAAGAGCTGACCGAAAAATTAATTACCGCATGCCACATCTTGGATCATGAAGGCATTACCGATGGATACGGCCACATCAGCGTGCGTGTCCCGAACGCGGATGCTTTCATTACCATCGCCAATGTCAGCCCGGGCTGTGTCACGCGCGATCGACTGATCATGCAGGATCTCGATGGAAATTTTTTGGACGGCGCCAAAACACCGCCTAACGAGTGGCCGATCCATTCCTGTATTTTAAAAGCGCGGCCGGAAATCGTCAGTGTCGCGCATACTCATTCGAAATGGAGCACGATCTTCAGCGTTCTGCCCATCAGGCTGAAACCCATGCACCACTACGGAAAATTTCTCTCCGCCGACGGTCCGCCGACTTATCAAGGCGTGGGTTTGGTGCGCACCGTCGAACGCGGCAATGAATTGGCCGCGGCGCTGGGCAACGGCCCGGCGGTTTTGATGCGCGCCCACGGCGATGCCGTAGTCGGGGAAAGCGTCGAGCAGGTGATCGAGCGCACCACCCGCCTTGCCATGCTCGGCGAGTGGAACCATCTCGCGCTCTTGCACGGCGAGCCTAAATACCTGAGCGCGGAAGAACTCAAGGTTTACAACGAAGATCAGCGCTTCCCCATGCGCGGCTGGGAATATTATGTGAGCCGGCTTAAGGGCAAGAAACAGGAATTGGAGTGATGAAGTACTGGAGTAAGGGAGCATGGACCACCTATTATTCCACCACCGCTCACTCCAGAGGCGCATGAATTACCCATAGGAGGTAACTAGCATGACCAGTAAGGAGTTTGTCACTCAGCTCAAGAAGGAAATCCAGGCGTTTCCCAAAATTCGCATCAAGCATCCGTTCTTGAAAGCGGTATGCAACGGCACTGCAACGATGGATCAAATTCGCACCTGGACGATTCAGGATTATCAATTCCGCGCCGCCGTCCCGCGCATTGCCATGCTACGCTATCTCGCCTGCAACGATCCGGAAATCGCGCAGAAGCTTTGGGGAGTGGTCGAAGAAGAAACCCGCGGCATGGACACCGGCAGCGCCGGCCATAACGAGCTCGCGATACGCTTCGCGGAATCCATTGGGCTCAATCGCAGCCAGCTCGAGAATGCCGAGCTCCTGCCGTCCACGGCGGCTCATCTTTATTACGTGGAGTTGATAATTCATACGCTGCCATGGTTTGTCGTGATGTCGATTCAAATCGGCGCCGAAGGCACTTTTGGTCCAGCCGCGGCCGCGCTCGGAAACGGCTTTATTCAGAAGTACAAAATGAAGCCGGACGACGTTCGATTCTTTTCCGTTCATTCCGAAGCCGACGAAGAGCACGGCACTCTCGCCGAGGAGATCGCCGAGCGCTATCTCCACGCTCCGCACCTGCAGGAGCTCACGCGTAAGCATACTTTTCGGCGCATGGAGCTGCTATACGACATCTGGTCGGTGGCAGGATATTGACGAGCGCATACCGACGCCGAGGAAGGATTTCTCGTCGCTTCGCTCCTTCGAAATGACAGGGACCCACAAATGTCATTTGGACTGCAAGGAGAAACCTTTCCGGATGCTGTTTAGGGTGCGCTCGGCGCACCGTCTCCGGTCCGCCAGCAAAAAACTCCATGCCTAAGCTTACTCTTGGATTCATCTCCGCGTTCAACGAGCGGGTTGAACCGCTCATGAACGGAACGGTCGAAGCGGAAGGCATCGAGCTGATTCCGACCTACTCGCATCCCGCGGAGACTTTCTGGCGCCAGCTCAAGTTCGGTGAATTCGAAGTCGCGGAAATGTCGATGTCGTCTTTTCTGATCGCCAAATCTCACGGCGCCGATATGGTGGCGTTGCCGGTATTTCCCAGCCGGCGATTGTTTCAGACCGAGCTGTCCTACAATATGGATTCCGGCATCAGCAAGCCCGAAGATCTCGCCGGTAAGAAACTCGGCGTCGCCGAGTACCAGCAGACCGCCGCGCTTTGGATTCGCGGCATCCTGGAGCATGACTTCGGCGTGTCGCAATACAAAGTTCACTGGTACATGGAACGCAGCGAAGAGATGAGCCATGGCGCCGCCACCGGCTTCAAGCCGCCGGCCGGGATCTCTTTCAATCGGATCGCCGCGAACCAGAGTTTAGTCTCGACTTTGTTGGAAAACGAACTGGATGTGGCCCACGTCGCGAGCCCTTTTGTTCTCCAGGCCAACACACTGGATCGCTCGAGCCGCATCGTCGGCAAAAATGACTGGAGTAAAATTCGGCCGCTGTTTCCCGATCGCATGACGGAGGGCGAACGGTTCTTCAAGAAGCATGGTTTTCTGCCGGTCAATCACACTTACATTATTCGCGGCGATGTTTATCGCAAATATCCATGGGTCGCCTTCAATCTCTACAGCGGCTTTGTCAAAGCCAAGGCCTCAGCACGTGAAAAATTGCTCGAGACGATTCCAAGCGCCCTCGTTTTCGGCGCCGAGTACATGACCCAGACGCGCCAACTGGTCGGTGCTGATCCGTTTCCGTACGGCATTAAAGCAAACCAGACAATGCTCGATACGATCACGAGCTATTCCCATGAACAAGGATTGACGCCGCGTCAGATGAAACCCGAGGAACTCTTCGCCGAGCAAACCCTCAGCTTGTGACAAATCGTAGCGGCGCAGCATGTTGCGCCCTCTGATGCCGCAAAAACAAGCGATGTCAAACTTAACGCTGAGTTTCATCTCCAACTACAACGAACGCGTTGAACCGCTCATGAACGGCTCGGTGAAGGCCGAGGCCGTGGAAATTATTCCGACCTACTCGCATCCTTCGGAAACATTTTGGCGCCAGCTCAAATTCCACGAATTTCATGTCGCCGAAATGTCCATGTCGTCCTATTTGATCGCGCGTTCGCAGGGTGCCGACATGATCGCGCTGCCGGTGTTTCCCAGCCGCCGTTTTTTTCATGCGGAGCAGTCTTACCACGTCGATTCGGGCA
>JBIOXP010000239.1:0-5644 GCA_044869705.1 Binatia bacterium
CGCTGTCGGCGTGGAATATCTCAAGGGCGAAAACCTCTATCGCGCTCACGATCAGGCGAATGAAAATTCCGGTCAACAGCGGCAGGTAAAAGCAACGAGAGAAGTGATCCTATGCGGCGGTGCGTTCAACACACCGCAACTCCTGATGCTTTCGGGCATCGGGCCGAAACACGAGCTGGCGCGCAACGGAGTCGAGACGCGCGTGGATCTTGCGGGAGTCGGCGCCAACCTTCAGGATCGCTATGAGGTCAGCGTTGTCAACCGAATGCGAGATGATTGGGAATGTATGGCGGGCGCCGAGTTTGCCCGCGGCGATCGGCAATTCGTCGAATGGCAGAAGCATAGGAAAGGGATTTATGCGACAAACGGTGGCCTGCTCACAGTGATCAAGCACTCGCGTGCTCAACAGGCGGTTGCCGATCTGTTTTGCATGAGCTTGCTGGCGCGCTTCGAAGGATACTTTCCGGGATATTCGAAGCTCATTTCCGATAGTCATGATTTCTTCAGTTGGGTCATCTTAAAGGCGCATACCCAAAACAGGGCCGGAACCGTGAAGCTCCGATCAGCCGATCCGCGCGATCCGCCACAGATCAATTTTAATTACTTCGAGGAGCGCGCGGACGCCGCCGATGAAGATCTGCGGGCGGTGGTCGACGGCATCAAGTTTGTCCGTGCGATCAGCGCGGAGCTTCGAAAAGAAAAGCTCATCGTTAAGGAAGAATTGCCGGGCGATAACGTTCAGAGCGACGATGAACTGAAGGACTTTGTGCGCAGCAATGCGTGGGGGCATCATGCGTCTTGCTCCTGCCCGATCGGCGCGCGCGAAGACGGCGGCGTCCTGAGCAGCGATTTTCGGGTGCATGGAACCCGCGGCCTTCGAGTGGTGGATGCGTCGGTGTTTCCGCGCATCCCCGGTTACTTCATCGTGAGCGCCGTATATATGATTGCCGAAAAAGCCGCCGACGTCATCCTCTCCAGCGCGCACTAGTTGGCCAATCTCCAGTGCAATTGCTCCGTTGAGCTAAATTCTATATAGCTCAATTACGCCTTCATCATCAGCTGACGACGATTTAGAACCATCCATTTTCTCCTCGCATGACTTCCATTCCCGCTGAGTTTTACGCTCTCGCCAACGCCTTTTTGTTCGCCCTGCACAATATGTTCACGAAAAAGGCGCTGCGTTACTCCAATCCGGCGACTGCGGTGATCAGCAGTCTTCTCATCAATATCGTATTTCTCTGGGGCGTTTCGATCCTTTTCGTGCCGTTGTCTTCGCTGACTAGCGCTTCGATTCTGATCTTCGTTGGGGTGGGATTTTTTCAGCCGGGATTGACCCGCCTGCTGAGCTACAAGGGCATCGATGCGCTCGGCGTGGCGATCACCGATCCGATCCGCGCAACCACGCCGCTCTTCAGCGCCGCCATGGCGATTATTTTTCTCGGCGAGAGCATTACTCTGCCGATCATTGTCGCCACTTTGATGATCATCGCCGGCATTACCTTGCTATCCTGGCGCAGCGGCTCGATGAAACTTGCCGGATCGGCGGTTTTTCTTTGGTATCCAATCGCCGCTTCGGCGCTCGCCGGCGCGACCCAGGTGGTGCGCAAATTCGGCATGGCGGCAGTCCCGCATCCGTTCCTGGCCGCGGCAGTGACCGCCACATCGTCGTTCGTGGTGTCGATTCTGACGCTTTGGTACGTCGAGAAAAGCCAACAAACCTGGAAAATGAACCGGCAATGTTTCGGCTGGTTCCTCGCGGCTGGTGTAACCATCAGCCTCGGCATGACCTGCATCTACTACGCTCTCGATCTCGGCAAAGTATCAGTAGTGATTCCGATCAGCAGCACCGGGCCGTTCTTCTCGCTCGTGCTGGCAGCGATATTTCTCCGGGATGTGGAAAAAGTCACGCCGCGAATCGTTGTCAGCGCCGCTATGATCGTCGGTGGAGTGGTGCTGTTGACGGTTTGGAAATAATGAGCGTCGCGCGATTAGGAGTCATTGTTGCAATGGTTGTGAAACGCGATATGAGGGAAAAGACCATTTTTATGAGGTTCGGCAATGGCTAATTACTCCGTGGTCGGGCAATCGGTCTATCGAACGGACGCCAATCCGAAAGTGACCGGTCGGGCGCTGCACGTCGGCAATATAGAAATGCCCGGTATGTTGCACGTCGCGGTTTTGCGGAGTCCGTACGCCCACGCGCGCATTTGCGGAATCGAAAAGTCGAAGGCCGAAGCATTGGACGGCGTCGCCGTCGTGCTGACCGGCGCCGAGATCGCAACCATGCCTGGTATCGATCCGCATTTCGGCCCCGCGTTCCGCGATCAGCCGATTCTCGCCGTCGAGAGAGCATGCTACATCGGCGATTCAGTGGTCGCGGTGGCGGCTGTCGACCGGCGCACCGCCGAGGACGCCCTGCAGCTCGTTGAAGTCGATTACGAAGCCTTACCCGCAGTGCACGACGTTTTGAAAGCGGCAGAGCCAGGATCACCGCTCGTCCATGAGCAACACCGACCGGCCAAAGCATTTGCCGATCTCGCGCACGTGAAAGCCGGCCAGCAATCGAACATTTGCTACCATTTCAAGCTGCGCACGGGAGATGTCGAGAAAGCTTTCGCCGAGGCCGATCGAATTTTCGAGGACACGTTCAGCTCGCCGCCGGCGCAGCATATGCCGATGGAGCCGCACGTCACCTTGGCGTACTTCGATGAACATGAGCGCTTGAACATCTGGACCGCGAGCCAATCGCCTTCCTACGTACGGACGGAAATTTCCGCGACCTTCGGGATTCCCATGAATCGCATTCGCGTGCGCGTGCCGTATATCGGCGGCGGCTACGGCGCGAAACTCTACGCCAAGCTGGAGCCGCTTTGCACCGTGCTGGCGCTGATCACGAAAAGGCCGGTGCGCTACGCGCTCACACGGGAAGAAGAGTTTCTAACGATCACCAAACACAAAGTCGTGACCAGGATCAAAACGGCGATCAAAGGTGGCGCGATCACCGCTCGCAAATGCGAAGTTTACTGGGATACAGGGGCCTACGCCGAGATCGGTCCGCGCATCGGACACAAATCGGGATACACTTCGGCGGGACCGTACCGGATTCCCAACGTCTGGATCGATTCCTATTGCGTCTATACCAATAAAGTGCCCGCGGGCGCATTCCGCGGTTTCGGCGTGCCGCAAGTGATCTGGGCTTACGACTCGCAGACGGATATTATCGCGCGCGCTCTCGGCGCCGACCCGGTCGAGTTCCGTTTGAATCCGGCTCTGGACGAGGGTGAGCGCTTTGCGACCGGCACGGTGGTGCGATCGTTCGGCATCAAAGAAGCGATTCGCCAGGCGGCTCGAGGAATCGCCTGGTCAGAGCCGAAGCCGGCGCAATCGGGAACAAGGTGGCGAGGGAAGGGAATTGCCGCCGGCGTGAAGGCAGTTCTGACGCCGTCGATCTCCGGCGCGATTGTCATTCTCAATGCGGACGGCTCAGCTAACGTGCTCAGCAGCACTGTGGAGATGGGTCAGGGGTCGGAGACGACGATGGGACAGATCGTCGCCGAAGAATTGGCAATCGCGCCGGATCGGGTGCACATCGTGCAGCCGGACACCGATGTCACGCCGTACGATACGATCACGGCCGGTAGCCGCTCGACCTACCATATGGGTAATGCCGTGCGCATGGCTGCGGGAAAAATCAAAACCGAGCTGTGCCAAGTTGTGGCATCAAAACTGGAAGTCGATCCCGACGATTTGATCGCGCACAATGGCCGCATCGTCGTACGCGGAAACGAAGACCGCGGCATGGCGATCGGCGAAATTTTTTTAGCGAAGTTCGGAAGCCTCGGGACTACGCTTGCGGCCGAAGCCGTTTGCCAACCGACAGCCGCACACATGGATCCGGAAACCGGTCAGTCGGAAAAATGCACGGAATACTGGTTTCCCTCCGCGACGGCGGCGGAGGTCGAGGTCGATACCGAAACCGGTCACGTCAAAGTACTGCAGTTAATCAGCGCCGGCGACGCCGGGACCGCGATTAATCCTCGGCATTGCGAACAGCAATTGGTCGGCGCGTCGCTGATGCATTTAGGCCTGACCATGTTCGAGGAAATGATTTTTCAGGATGGCCAACTGATCAATGGTTCGTTGCTCGATTACCAGGTCCCCTCGATCAAAGACATACCCGAGACGATGCGGCCGATCGTTGTCCAGGTGCCGCACGAAGACGGACCCTTCGGCGCCAAAGGAGTAGGGGAGACCGGCGCGTTGACGGTCGCTCCGGCGATCGCCAATGCAATCGCCGATGCCGTCGGCGTGCGCATCCGCGATTTACCGATTACTCCAGAGAAAGTACTACGCGCGCTGGTAGACAGCGCGAAATAAAGAAACCTCTGACACTAACAATCAGATCGCTGCGGGCTGGTCGAGCTCGAAGCCGAGATCCCGAATCATCTGATGTGCGTCGGAAGCTTCCTGCCCCGGAGTCGTGAGATAGCCGTTAACGAAAATCGAATTGGCGGGGTAAAGGGCGAGCGGCTGAAGCGAGCGCAAGTTGATTTCCCTCCCGCCGGCGACGCGGATTTCTTTGCTGGGATTCACGAAGCGAAAAAGGCACAGCGTCTTCAGGCAGCGTTGCGGCGTGAGCTCATGCTTGGTCTCGAAAGGCGTGCTGGCGATCGAAGTCAGAAAATTCACCGGGATCGAATCGATATCCATCGCGCGAAGCGACAAAGCCAGGTCGATAATGTCGTCATCGCTCTCGCCCATGCCGATGATGCCGCCCGAGCAGGTGCTGACGCCGGCTTTTTTCACGCTCTCGATAGTGGCGACGCGATCATCGTAGGTGTGGGTGGTGACAATCTCCGGGTGATGGGCGCGGCTGGTATTGAGATTGTGATTGATGCGTCCGACGCCGACGTCTTTGAGCTTGCGCACCTTGTCCTCGGTCATCAGGCCAAGCGAACAGCAGATGTTCATACCGGTTTCGGCGCGGATCTCGCGCACAGCGTCGGCGATTTCGTCGATTTCCTTTGGCGTGGGACCGCGACCGCTATTGACGATGCAGAAGCGCACCGCGCCGGCCGTCTTCGCCTGACGGGCTCGTTCCACAAGAGCCTCTTTGGACATGAATTTGTAACGCTCGATCGGAGCTTCAGAAACTGACGATTGCGAACAATAGTGGCAATCTTCGGGACAGAGACCGCTTTTGGCATTCTGCAATACATGGATCTGGACGCGCTTGCCGTAATAGTGGCGGCGCACCTTGAATGCTGCGCTCAAAAGCTCCGGCAATTGATCTTCGGACGCTCGCAACACGGCTTTTAATTCCGCGCGTTCGGGAATGATGTTTCGAAGTGCTTTGTCCGCGAGCTGATCAAAATCCATTCCCACCTCCGAGTCAGCCAGTTTCTAACATGCGTCGGATGAGCTTGCAAATAAACTTCAGTAAACTCGATACGAGCATAACCAACGACAGAGCCAAAGCGGACTTAGCTCCTTGCCGTTGCCTTAAAATGTAATTGCCGGCAAATCACGCTTTGCTGGCATGTTCCAACGCGACGCTCTTCGCTGCTTTCAAATCGATTTTTCCCGTCCCCAGCACCGGAAGTGAATCGATCGCGAAAAGGTCGTCGCGCTTGGGAATCCAGAG
>JBIOXP010000240.1:0-15114 GCA_044869705.1 Binatia bacterium
GGATCGTCGGCATCGAGGTATCGGTATTCCTGGCTGAGCGTTTGAGCGGAAACAATCAGCAAAAATTTCTTCGACTTCGTTTTGAAGATATAGGTGACGAAGCTTTGGTCATCCTCTTGAAAAACCAGCTCATCCTGTGCCGGATCGGTTCCCACCACGTGCCGATAAATTTGATACTGTCGCAGCGTGATTTCGTCCTGCTTGCCGTAGAAAAGCGTACGGTTGTCGTTTGCCCAGGCGAGGTTTTCGCTCACGTTCGGCAGGATATCGGGTAAAAGCTCGCCGGTAGTCAAGTTCTTGAGATAGGTGGTGTGAATGCGCCGCCCCTCGGTATCGACTGCGTAAGCCAGCAAATCCTGCCCGGAGCTGACCGCCCAGCCACCGACGGAAAAGAACTCGTGGCCTTCGGCGAGAATGTTGGCGTTGAGGGTGATTTCTTCCGGTTCCGCAAGAGAGCCGCGTCTGCGGGCGTAGATTGGATACTCCTTTTGCTCCTCGTAGCGCGTATAGTAAAAGTAGTCGTCGCGCTTGTAAGGCACCGACATGTCGATTTGCTTGAATCGCCCTTTGATTTCCTCAAACAGCATTTCTTCGAACCCGCGCGCGTGGCTCATCTCTTTGGCGGCGTAGTCGTTCTCCTCGTTGAGATATCGGATCACCTCCGGATTCTCCCGCTCGCGCAGCCAGTAATAGTTATCGATCCGCACGTGGCCGTGTTTCTCGAGTTTGGTAGGGATTTTCTTGATCATTGATGATTCGCTTTGAAGCCGAGCTCCCGAGCAAGAGGCGATCGGAACAGATTTCGCTCACTTCTGATTCTGGCTGCTGCAACCAACCCTACGCTCATACCGAATCGTCGCTGATCTGTCTAACGCACGCAACGACAACGCTCGTGAATTGACCCTCTGAACCTCATCGGCTACTCTCAGCCTCGCTCATCGCGATATCGGGAGGCGGATGGTTCTCTGAACAAAAAGTCGGTCCTCCCCGGGCAATTGACCCTAAATGAGGTTCGTTCACAGATCTGTCGTTCTCCTAGTCACCGCTGTCCTAGCCGTTTTCAGCGCCGCGTCGCAGACCGTTGTTGCTCAAACCCCCGCCAAAGCCATCGTGCTGGCATGGGATGGCACGGTTCCAAGCTTCGTTGGCGAGATGCTGCGCGCGGGCAAGCTTCCAAATTTGGCAAAGCTGATCGGACAAGGCGCGTTCGCCGACGATGTCAAACCTGGGTTTCCCTCTAAAACCGCGCCAGGCTTTGCGTCGTTGATGACCGGCGCGCCACCAAGCGTCACCGGCATTACCGGCAATCGTGTTCCCAGAGTACCGCGCGGTGAGTTTACTATTTTGGAGAGCTTGGCTGGATTTTCTGAAGCACCGCTTCAGGCTGAACCCATTTGGTCGGCGGCAACACGCGCCGGCAAAAGAGTAGTGATATCTCACATGCCCACGTTTGCCGGCGAGCGGTCCGAACAAGCCGTGCGCTTTTCCGGGTATGATCTAATCGCCGGTCGCGACGGGATTGTCACGAGGCGCGCGATTCAAAACGAACCGTCAGGCGCGTGGACTGAGTCGCCCGCGAGCGACGCCCCGCCGGTCGAAATCACCTTTTCAATCGGTGAAGCACGTTTTTTTGGATTGTTGATCGACGATCCGGGGGATAATCAACCTGGCTACGACACATTACTGATCGCGACGGTTCGCGATGGTCGTGAGATCAAAGCCAGACTCAAGCCGGCTCCAGCAAGCGCCGGCGGCGAACTATTCTGGAGCGCGCCGGTCGCGGTTACGGTAGCCGGCAATCAGCAAGCGAGATGTTATTTTCGACTCTTCGATCTCAAGCCCGACGGCAGTGATTTTTTCCTTTACTACACCCGGCCGGCGCGCGATCTGCCTTTCCCTGAAGCGGACATCGCCCCGGGTGCGACCGTGCAGACTTTCATCGGCAACGGCGCCAGCTTTCTTTATCATCAAGGCGCCTTCGGGAGAACCATTCCGAACGGCGGCTCGGGTGGCGCCGAAGCACGCTACCTTGAAACCGTGACCATGGCGCAGCATCAGCTGATGGAAACCAATCGCTGGGCCATTGAACATTTACCGTGGGATTTATTTTTAGCCTATACGCCCTTCCCCGATGAGGCGGAGCATCTCTGGCGCGGTTATCTCGATTCAACTCTCTCCAGTTACAACAGGGAGATCGCGGCGCAACTGCGACCCTTCCTCGAGCGCGCCTATCGCTCGTCGGACGATCATCTTGGGCTATTGCTGGAAAGGCGGCCATCCAACACGATCTTTGCCGTCGTTTCAGATCACGGTATGGAAGGCGTGAACAAGCGGGTGGCATTGAACCGGGTGCTGCAAGAAAGCGGGCTTTTGACGCTCGACATGCAAGGAAAGGTCGATTTATCGAAAACCAAGGTGCTCTATCCGGCGATCAATAATGGTTATCTTCTGATCAACTCCAGTGATCGGAAAAACGGCATCGTTTCCCCTGACGAACGTGCCGATTTGGTCAGGCAAACCCGCGATGTGCTCGAGTTAGTACGCGACTCCGAGGAACGTGTGGTCAGCGCCGTTTATGATGCTGACTTGGATCACCTCGATATGGGTATTGGCGGCCCATTGGGCGGCGATATTTATGTTGATCTCGCCTCAGGCTACGACTTCGATCCACGCATCGGGCCCGGTCCACTGATCACTGGAGCCGAACCGTATGGCAACCATGGCGCCGATCCCGAGCAAACTTCGATGCGCACGATCATGGTTTTAAATGGGCCGGGAATCCGCCCCGGAGACAAGGTTGCTGATGTGCGGATTATAGATTTTGCGCCAACCCTCGCGTCGCTGCTGCGCCTTCCGAAGCCGAAGGATGCGACTGGTCGCATATTAAATGAGGCCCTCGATCTGCCGTGACAAATGGACGAGAGCACTCCTGAGGAGATCACTATGAGCAAGCCACCGTTATGGGAACCGCCCACAGCGCTCTCTCTGGATGAAGTTTTACAACTCGACCGTAAGCTTGCGACGTTACCGGAACTGCCAGTTCGTGTGCATGAGGACGTTTTCCGCATAAGCGAGCTGGACATGGATTGGGATATCGGCGTGGAGGTTTACGAACCCGAAAAAATCGACAAGATCCCCATCGGGCCCGACGGTAAAAAGATCGGAATTTTTCTGCTTCACGGTGGCGTTTCGGACTTCAAGTCCGTCGACCGGATCGCGCGCATTCTGCCTGCTAAGTTTGGCATAAAAGTCACCAGCATGACGTTCCCGGGCCGCTTTTATTTTCTCGATCCGAGTCGAGATTGGCCGGGCGACGTCGAAAATGGCGACGGCTCCGCGCGTACCCCGCTTTGGACTAGAGAAACTCAGATCACGCCGGATCAGTATGCCGTCATCAATGATCAATCTAAACGGAAAAGTTACGGCACCCTTGTCTCGCTTTCCGCCAAACCGGGAAGCGAATTCTTCGATCGTATGGCCGCATGGCCCGTTGCCTTCGAGGCAGCCATCAAACAAACTGCTTTCCGCCATTTTCCCGAAGGTGAATTCTCCATATACATCCATGGCCATTCCACCGGCGGGCCATTCGCGATGATGGCGTCGCAACGAGTGGCCAACATAGCGGGACTAGTTGGGTACGGCAGCTCGCCTTTCGGCTGGATGTATCCTCTGATCAGCGGCGATGATTGGGAGTTTCCCTTCAACCAATTGCGCCTACGCACCTGGCGCGATACCGCTCGTTACATGTACGAGGGCTTGAAGCATGAAAACCTCGGTCTGCCCATGCTCATTGAGCTCACCTTCGAACGCTGGCAACTCGCAAAGAAACGGCCCAATTTTAAAGCTGAAGACTTCATCCACAAAAATTCCACTCGAGCCCTTCAAAGCGCGGCCCGAGTGGTCGCTGAACGGTTAAACCTCTCGAACCGAGACAGCGATGCGTTGCTACAGCGTTACCTCGGCTATACGCGCGAGCTTAGCGGCCCCGACAGTAAACCCGTGCCCAATTTTCTTTCGATCCACGGTATCAACGACGACACCGTGACCCTCGGCCGTTGTCAAAGATCGTTGCCGCTTTTCGCAAAGATGAATCACGCGCCCACGGTGCGCAGCATTTCACTCGGCGCCGGAATACATTCTTGGGGCTGGAGCGACGATCGATTACCGCAGGGCATTGTCCCGTCGGTAGCCCAACTTTGGCACGAGGCAATCATCAATGGATTTTTTGTCCAGTAGCGGCGCGAATTATCTACATTGGAGTGATGAACTCCTGGAGTGTTGAGTTCGACGTTTTCGAACGGCTTCAACGGTTTGAACTATTTGAAGCAATTTTCTACGCTACCGCCATGGCCGACAAAGATCATCTGATTGTCACGGCGATTGGACCGGATCAAGTCGGATTGGTCCAACGTATCTCCGAGTTTATCTCGCGCCACGGCTGTAATATCGAAGACAGCAAAATGGCGGTTTTTTGCGGCGAGTTCGCAGTTATTGTGCTGATCACGGGCGACGCCGAAAATCTCGCCAACGTCGCTGGCAATTATCACCAGATCGAAAAGGAAACCGGTCTAGCGTTTGCCGTGAAGACCCCATCCAGCCGTAAGGCGGGAGCTGCTTTTCTTCCGTACAAACTGACCGCCTCCTGTTTGGATCACCCCGGCATTGTTTACCAAATCAGCGCCGTACTAAGCGCCCACGGAATCAACATTGAATCCATGGAAACCAAGACCTATGCCGCACCGGTGAGCGGCACGCCCATTTTTCAGCTGGAAGCTGATCTCGCCATCCCCACCCGCAGCAATATCAAACGCTTGCGCGACCGTTTTGCGGAAATCCAACGAGAAGAAAATATCGACATCGAGCTCACCTCGGTGCGCGCTTAACGCGCAAATTTCACCGCGCCTCGCCCCGAACTGCCAATCGACGACCAGCGTTGACTGACACCCCGGTATATTTTAGAACTGCCGAGCGCAATTCTCTGAGCTAGCCGGAGGGAGTATGAGGACCAGGCGCGCGGCAATTTTTTTTTCCTTCGCGATCTTCCTTTCTTCTCTCGGATTAGCCCAGTCCCTTGGCGCCCAGACTGTCGAAAAAATGCGCTTAGGTTATAGCGGCACAGGGCTCAGCAATTACGCACTGGAGATGGGCAAGCGCTTGGGTATTTTTCGGCGCAATGGAATTGACCTTGAGGTGGTTTACATTAATAGCGGCTCACTGCTCAATCAGGCATTGATCGCGGCTACGTTCGATGTTTCCTTGTCCCAGGGGTCGGAAGCGATGCTGGCGAAGTTGCGCGGTGCCGATATGCGCATCGTCGCGGTCATCGCTAACCGCTTCAATCACGTCTACCTCGCGGCCCCATCGATCACCTCGTTCAAACAGTTAAAAGGCAAAAAAGTGGCGGTCAGCCGTTTTGGCTCAGGCTCGCATTTTCAGACCAATCTGGCGCTCAAGGACGGCGGCTTGGATCCCGAAAAGGACGTCACCGTCTTACAGATCGGCAATTCCGGCGCACGCATTACGGCAATTTTAACCGGCGTGGTCGATGGCACCATCATGGCGGCGGATTTCGTTCCCAAGGCCAAACGCGAGGGATTCAATGTTCTTGCCGATTTGGCAGACACCAAAATCGAGTACCCTTTCCTCTCGCTGCACATGATGGGGAGCTACATCGATCGCAATCTGCGCCTCACGAAAAACCTGATCCGAGGCATGTCCGAATCCATTCGTGCACTGCAAACCGACTCGGCCAATGCCAAAATTGCAATTCGTGCCGCTTTGAAGACCGACGATGCCGAAACCATAGATTATGCTCTGTATCGCAGCGTGCGCGTCCTCGATGCGCGCCCCTTCCCGACTCCGGCAGGCATCCAAACCGTTCTTGATGAGATCGGAAAAGAGGCAAAAGGAAAGACCTTCAAGTACGAAGACTTCGTCGATATGCGCGCCCTTAAAGAATTGGAGAAGGAAGGTTTTTTCAAACAAGCTAAGTAATCTGTGCGCGGACAAGCACGAGAGGAGCATCGCCTTCCGCTCCCTTTCCTGTGCTACTCAAAATCGGCGGCGGTAGACCCGGCCGGAGTTTTTCGATTTCGTCCCACGTCTGGCGCGGCAGAATGACATAATCACTACCGGCTCCAACCTTGCTCGCCAGTTCAGCGAGGGGCTGCTCCAACTCATCGATGGTTTTCCGGTGGTAGAAAACCACCGGATCACTGTTGAATTCGCCAAAGAGGTATATCACCGCAGCAGGTCCGACCTGGCGATCCATGGCCATAACAAAATCCCGATAGCTTTTATCTGCCGCGATCACAGGAAGAACGATCCCGCGGCTGGTGAAACCAAAAACGATGCTGATTCCCAGCAGCAACAGTGCTGCCCGCCGAACCTGAGCGTGCCAAAAAGCGCGGCCGAGCGCAAACCAGAACACTGCGCTAATAAACGTAACTATCGTGAAGACAGCGCCAAAACTGTCCAGAGCATCCTGAACGACCATCAAACTGGCGCGATCTTTCGGCTTGAGAAAGCTCGCAATGGGTGCGAAAAACCAGCCGGCTTCCTGACGCCAAATCGCCCCGACACTGATCATCAGCAGGAGAACGGCGGTCACGACCGCGAACCCGGCAAGAACCCGATACAAACGCAATCGCCAGCCGGTTGCCTGATATTGCTGGTAGATCCAATCCGCGAGCAGTAGCGACAGCGGCGGATAAAGCGGCAGGAGGTAAACCGATCGCTTCCCTGCCGATAGAGAAAAGAAAACGAACATGACCAAAAACCAAGATTTGAAAAAAAGATGATTATCGTTGCCGTCAGAGGATCTCGTAAATAAGTCCCATAACAAGAAAGGCAAAAAAAGACTCCATGGGAGCCCGAGACTAAAGAGATAGGGGACGTAATAATAGATGGGATGGCTGTGACCAGAGCCGCCGAAAAATCGTTTAAAATTTTCCTGTAGCAATTGGCGATCGACGAAGCCTTCGCCGGCGCGCGAGATGGCTAATCCATACCAGCCCACCGCGAGCAGTAACGTCAAAACGACTCCGGGGTGAAAAGCAAACCTCATCGCTATGTCCCAGCGTCGTTTCACCCCGAGAAAACCCGCTATCACAAGTCCGGGCAGAAGTATCCCTAATGGACCTTTCGCCAGGGTGCCGATTCCGACGACGAAGTAGAAGGTAAAATACCAGAGCGGATGCATCAGAAAACCGCGATAGAGCGAGTAGAAGAGCATCAGACTTAGCGTGAGAAAAAAACACAAGGTCATGTCGACCCGGGCGCTCAATGCCTGATCGCTATAAACCATGGTCGTCGCGAGAATCGCTCCCGCCAGCAGAGCCACGGCGGGTCCGTACAGTTTCGTTCCGAGCAAATAGATCAAGAGAACGCCAAGCGTTGCATACAGGGCCGATGGAAAGCGGATCGTGATCTCATTCAGGTGACCCGTCATTTCACTGGTCAGCGCCGCGGACCAGTGAAACAAAGGCGGCTTCGATGGTATCGCCGTGGCTCGTTTCAACGGAAATAGCCATTCGCCTCGCTGAATAATGTCCTGAACTGCCAACGCTTCCCTGGGCTCGCCCTTGTCGAAGAATGGTGTATTGCCGAGATATGGGAAATAGAGCACCCCGCAAAGCGCGATAAGCATAGCAAGATGAATCTGTAGCCCGCAGCGCGCTATCATGATGATGCAGTACTTAACTTTTTCTCGAGCTGTCTTGAAGAGGACGTGGTCGTCTCTCGATAGGATTACCGCGACGTAGTGCCAGCGAGCCGGCTCGTGTAATGTGAGCCCTATTTCTTCCCTAATGCCTCGCTATTGAGCACGTGGCTCGGCCTGCCGGCGGCGAAGGCGAGAATATCGTCGACCACAACGGCGTAATACTCTTCGTAGCTTTCACGCGTAACGTAGCCGAGATGAGGCGTGCAGGTGACGTTCGGCATTTTGAGCAGCGGATGATTGGCGCCTAAAACCGGCTCTTGGTCGTACACATCCACCGCGGCTTTTCCCGGACGCCCGCCTTTAAGCGCCTCTTCCAATGCGCCCTTTTCAATCAGTCCGGAACGGCTGGCATTGACCAGTAATGCGGTCGGCTTCATGCGCGCGAGATCGCCGCGCGTGACAAGCCCGCGCGTATCTTTGTTGAGCGGTAAATGGAGGGAGAGAATATCAGCATCGGCAAAAAAATCGTCGCGGCTTCTCGCAACTTCGAAACCGGCAGCTCTGGCGCGGCCGGTCGATCCTTCGCGTCCCCAGCAGACGACGCGCGCGCCAAAGGCTTTCCCGACACCAGCGACGATGCTGCCGATTTTTCCATAAGCGTAGATGCCGAGTGTCTTGCCGTTGATACCAAGCCCCAGAGTGGATTGCCACTGACCTTCCTGAAGTCGGTTTACCTCGAACGGCAAGTTGCGAAGGGCACTCAGGATCAATCCCCACGTGAGCTCGGCAGTAGCATTTGAGTTCCCGGAACCGCCCGCCGAAACAACGATGCCCTTCTCGGTGCAGGCTTCCAAATCGATATGGGTCGCCGCGCGCCCGGTCTGGCCGATCAGCTTCAGTTTGGGCAATTTTTCGATCAGCGTTCGGGGAAAATAAGTCCGTTGTTGCGTTAAAACCACCGCATCGGCATCTTTCAAGCGATCGGCGATTTTCTCCAGATTCGTTTCCGGGTCCGTATAGATCACCAGCTCATGACCGCTCAGCTTGGGAAAACACTTCAAGGTCTTAAAGGCATTCTGGTAATCATCAATCACGGCAATTTTCATCAGATCTTTGCCCTCGCTAATGGCGTTTCACTGTCTCATGACTTTTACCGGACACTCGTGATTAATTCTTCTACTATCGACCCGTCGGGTTCGTCAAATTGGCCGCCCGATTCGCGGCTGAGGCGTGAAGAACGGGCATATACCGCGGCAATCGTTTTGCGGCTTGAAGCTCCGTTTGCGGAGAATTGACTGCTGAGGGTCTATATCATTGACAGACTAACTTCACCCTGTCTAAGCTCTGCCATTCTCTTCTGCAAGCATAAGAATTAGCTCGGCTCTAGGGTGAGGATCAAGATGACCCGATTCTCCCGTCACATGATCATACTCATCGCCGCTTTGTCTGCGACGCTGGAATGCCGCGCCGGCCAAATAGAAGCCACGAACGCCAAGACTCTTGTGTTGGGCGTCATTTTTCAAGGGGCATCTCAGCCGGTGGAAAATCATTTTCGACCGTTGCTGGACTATGTGGTCCACAAATTCTCTCCCGCAGGCGAAACCAAGGGAATGATCATCGTTGCGCCCAGCACGGGACAAATGATCAAACTGCTCGAGGAAAAACGTGTCGACTTCTACATGGAAAGCCCCTATCCCACTTATCTGATCAACCGGCTTGGCGCCGCCAAACTACTGCTGAGGGCCTGGAAGGGAGGCATGGCAGAGTATCGAAGCCTGATCTTTACCACCAAGCAGAGCGGCGTCACGGAAGTCAAAGAACTGCGCGGCAAAGTTATCGCCTTCGAAGACCCGGGGTCGACCTCAGGCTATTTTCTACCGAAGCTTTTTTTGCTCAAGAAAGGGTTTTCCGTATCGGAACAAGCGAATCTCAAAACTAAGATTTCATCCCGAGAGATCGGCTATATTTTCGCAAATACCAGCAACGATGTTGTCAATCTAGTCTTACAGCAGAAAGTATCGGCTGGAGCTTTCAGTACAGATGATTACGCCGGTCTGGAAGGCAGCAAGCAGCCTTTAATATCGATTCTGGCGGAAACTGAGTCCGTCCCCCGACACCTCGTGTCGGTGCGCAAAGACCTGCCGGAGTCTTTAGTTGCACGCCTAAAAACTATTCTTCTCACTATGCATCAAGATAAGGAAGCGCAGCAGATTTTGAAACAAATCGACAACACAACAAAATTCGACTCTCTCCCCGGAGGCGAGGAAATGGTTCGACGAAAGCTCGTGGAATTGTATCGCCCGCGCCCGCAAAATCCTCGCGCCAAGACGCTCTGACGAGGCGACGCCCAAACTCCTGGGCCACGGCATGTCAGTCCAAACCCGGAAAAATTTTTGTCGCATTCTTTAACTGCTCGACATAATCCCTTAACCCCGCCTCCAACTTGTACTCGGGATTGAATCCTAGATCCGTGTGGGCCCGCGTGATGTCCATCCGCGGTCGTGCGGGTGTCAGCTTGCCACGAGCGATTTTTATTGCCGGGAAAATTCTGCCGAGCGCGTTTTCGACGTCTTCAACCGTCGTCAATGTGCCGCTGCCCAAATTGTAAATCTGGTGCGGCAAAGGATTGGTATGTACGGCGAGCGCGATGCCGTTGGCGAGGTCCTTTGCGTAAATAAAATCGACACTCTCATAGACAGCGAGCGTCACGGGTTTGCCGGCGAGGGCGTCCCAAATCGCCTGCTGTACTGCGACACCCGGCCCTCCGGCTACGGCATAATAGCCGTAAACTCCCGCGAAGCGCAGCAACGCCAATTCGAGCTTGTGTTTTGCCGCATAGGTTCGAAGCACATGCTCGCAAGCCAATTTTGCCGCATTGTAAACGCGCTCGCGGCAGTCGATCGGAGAACTCTCGCAAAGTAGTTCCCTCGGATCTTCACCCACGTACAGCGCTTGCGTGCTCGCGTGGACCAGCCGGCGCACCCCGGTAAGGCGCGCCGCTTCGGCGACATTGAGGGTCGCCACCAGATTCACCTGAAAGCCCGCATAAACGTTGTTGATGTTCGCTTCTCCCACTGAAGCTGCGAGATGAATCACACATTCAGGCCGCGTTTGCTGAAACGCTTCGATCAATGCCGCGAGATCGCGGATGTCGCCGCGAATCACTGCGACTTTCCGACCCGTCACACGTTCGATGTAATCCGGTTTCGGCGCAAAATCGAAAAACGTAACTTCATCATCCCGGTCGAGCAATTCCTTGGCTGTATGCGTGCCGATCAAACCGGCGCCCGTAATTAGCACACGCATAATACACCACTCACTTTCCGTTCAAGGTTCAACGTCGCGGTCAAGCTTGAACTGGAACGTTGAAGTTTGGACGTCAGATTCCTAATTTGTAGAAACGTCGAGGATTTTCGAACAAAATCTTCTGCGCGAGCGACTTCGGCAAATCATCCCGATCGAGCAATCTATCGATGTCGTCGGCGAATTCATCCCAGGGCCGCTCGTGCGGAAAGTCCGACGCCCAGAGTAACTGACCGGCACCGATCAACTCGGAAACGGTAGGAAGCGTCCTTTCCTCGCGCTCGCAAGCGTAAAATAAATTTCCGCCGCGCATAATTTCGCTCGGCGGCCGCTTCGTCGGGTGCGGCCAGCGACCGCGCCTGTGTTCCCAGCTTTCGTCCAAACGATCCGCGAGGTAAGGCACCCAACCGCAACCGGACTCCAGATAGGCGACGCGAAGCGCCGGAAAACGCTCGAAGACGCCGTGAATCATCATGCTGGTGAGTTGCTGCATTTGCGCGAAGGGATGGCTGAGCGGATAAACCCCGGCAAATGATTGCATATGATCCAAGCCCAACTCGACCGCAGGTCCGCTGTGTACGGCGAGGGCAACGTCGAGACGCTCCGCAGTCCGATAAATCGGATCGAAGTCTGTCAATCCGAGTCCGCGCATCGGGCTCATCACTCCCGGCAACATGCCCGCAACCATCCCCAGGTCCTTAACGGCTCTCTCCAATTCGCTGGCGGAGGCATGTGGATCCTGCGGCGCGAGCAGCGCCACTCCCTGAAAACGCGGACTGGCGGTCAAAAATTCCTGCTGCAGCCAATCATTGTAAGCGCGCGCCAGCGCTACGGCCCAATCGCGATCGCGTTGCAGACCGATGTTCAAGCCCTCGTTGGGATACAGAACGGTTGATTGAATCTCCGTCGCATCCAGAAAACGCAGCCAGAGCTCGACACTCGGATGTTCCCTTTGGCTCGGCGACAATGCGCCGCGCGCCCAACCGTCCCACGCAAACAGTGGATATTCTCGTTTTCCCTTGACCGAGCGATATTCGGAGGGCAGAAACTCCCGCAACTCACGATCCCTTTCGAGCACGTGCCCGTCGGCGTCAATCACCGGAAAAGCTCTTCGCATGCCAATTCCTCGTACTGTGTCAACTTACTTTCGATCCTGCCCTTCTACTACTGCCTCATCAATCCCGTCAATACGACTGGCCAGAGCTAACCCTTTTACATTTGGTCTTTTGGCTGTTACCAGTGGAGCCATGGAAGAGAGCATTTCCGATCTACATCTAATCTGATTGTGCACGTTGTTCTATTCCAACCCGAAATCCCGCCAAATACCGGGAGCGTTGCTCGATTGTGTGCCGCGACTTTGACATCGCTTCACTTGATCGAGCCGTTGGGGTTCAAGATTGACGACAAGCATCTCAAGCGAGCTGGACTGGATTATTGGCCATTTGTTGATCTTCGCGTGCATGCTTCCTGGGATGTGTTTCTGGCCGCAGCGCGCCCGGCGAGGCTGCTGCTTTTTACCAAGCGCGCGGTCAAATCCTATACGTCAATTCAGTATGACAAAGATGATTTTCTTGTTTTTGGACCCGAAACTCGTGGCTTGCCCCAGTCTCTGCTGGACGCCAATCCCGATGCCGCTTTCCGCATACCGATGATGGGCAGCGGCGTTCGAAGTCTGAACCTCTCCAACGCAGTTTCCATCGTGCTTTACGAAGCGCTGCGACAGTTGGGCAAAACGTGAGCTTTTTAGAGGCCCTTGACCGAAAAAATCTTTATGGTTATTTATCACCATCCATTTTCTATGAACGGGGGATTGTTATGAGGGTCGCGGAAACCACGTATCGGCCGCATATGTGGATGTGTCTGCTAGTTCTGTCTTTACTCACGTTGGCTGGAGTCACTGCGCGCGGCGATGCAGCGGAAACCGCCACACCGCCCGTGTCGAAGGACGCTCCGGCATCGAAAGAATCGTTCAATTTGATTCTTCCATTCAAAGATCTCACGGTCGGGCAAGGGCAAGAAGCAACCATGGATGCCGAGGTCGTCAATCGAACCAAAGAGCCGGTGGAGGTCAGATTGACCATTGAAGGCGTTCCGTCCGGCTGGGACGTGAACTTTAACTCGCGCTATCCGAGCTTTCCTGTGCGCTCGGTGATGGTTCAGGGCGGTGATCAAACGTCGAACAAATCGACGACTCTTGAGTTCAAAGCCAAGATCCCCGATAGCGCCAAACCCGGCACTTATCCGGTTAAGGTGACCGCAAAAGATACCAAGGGATCGACCCAGTATACCGAGATAATCAATTATCGGGTCACATCCAAGAAAGTCGACACGGGCGGAATTAAAATCAGCAGCCAATATCCGGTCCTTAGTTCGGCTTCGGGGCAGACGTTAAAGTTCACCATCGATCTGAAGAACGAGACCAACAAGCCGCTGCCGACAAATCTCGTAGCGCAGGCGCCGCAAGGCTGGACGGTCCGCTTCAAGCCGCAGTTTGGCGATCAGCAGATCTCTTCGATTCAGCTGAAAGAAAACGGCTCGGAAACTTTGAGCGTGGAAATCGACACTCCCGCCAGTGCCGATGCCAAGGAGTATCCCATTACAATTCAAGCGCGCGCCGGCGCCTTCGAAGCCGCGGCAAACGTCAAAGTATCCCTCAAGGGGACTCAGGACCTCAAGATGGGGTCCTTGGCCGGCACACTTAATACCTCGGTAATCGCCGGGACCAAGACTCCGATTGATTTTGTCGTCGGTAATGCCGGCACCGCGCCGATTCGCAATCTTAATTTTGTCACCAAAAAACCCAGCGACAAATGGACCGTTGAATTTAGACCCGACAAGATCGATGCTCTCGGGCCCGGTGAAGTGCGCCAGATCAAGATGGAGATCCTCGCGCCGGACCGAACGATCGCGGGCGACTATATGTTGACCTTGACGGCCAATTCCCCCGAGGCGAATAAGTCCGCGGATTTTCGCGTCACGGTATCCACGCCGACGATCTGGAGCTGGATCGGCTTTGGGATTGTAGGGCTCGTCGTGTTAGGCCTTGCTGCCGTGTTCTTCCGGTTGGGTCGCAGATGAGCGCGGTTGTTGAAACGAAGAATCTGAGTAAGCGGTATCGCGAAAAGCTCGCGGTCAATTCACTCAACCTGACCGTTCAGGAGGGCGAGGTATTTGGGTTTCTCGGTCCCAACGGCGCCGGCAAGACGACCACGATTTTGATGCTGCTCGGACTGACCGAACCGACCTCCGGTCTGGTTTCGGTCTGTGGCTTCAACCCAACGCGAGAATCCCTCGAGGTGAAGCGCCGCGTCGGTTATCTCCCGGAGAGTCCCGGATTCTACGACGATATCAGCGCGAAAGAAAATCTCCTCTACATGGCGCGGCTCAATCGGATACCCGAAGATGAGGCGCGCCGGCGCACGACACAGGTCCTGGATCAGGTCGGGCTCCCCGACGATGCTCGGCGACTGGTGCGAGAGTTTTCCCGCGGCATGAAACAACGCCTCGGCATCGCGGAAGTCTTGGTCAAAAATCCCACAGCGATCATTCTCGACGAGCCAACTCTCGGAATCGATCCTGATGGCGCCATTCGCATTTTGGAGCTGATCAAGAGCCTCAATCGGGAACATGGGCTGACCGTCATGTTGTCATCGCATCAGCTCCAACAGGTTCAGGAAATTTGCAATCGGGTCGGCATCATTGTCAAAGGCAAACTGATCGTCCAAGGCGAAATGGATGCGCTCGGAAAATCCATTCTCAAGGGCCGGCAATGGAACTTTCTGGTGGAAGTAAGCGGCAACACCGACGGATTGGAACGAGATTTCCAGAGTCTTCCCGGCGTCGACGAAATCGAGAAACGTAGCCATGGCTGGTTCCTTCGCTGTACGCAAGATGTCCGCGGCGAAGTGGTCTCGCTGGTCACCCGCAAGGGAGTTCGTTTGCTGCAGCTCCGCTCCGAAGATCCGACGTTGGAAGAAATTTATCTCAAATACTTTCGCGAGGCATAAAATGACCGTGGTGTTCTGGAAAGAGCTCGCCGATCACTTCAGCAGCCGCCGCTTCATGATCCTCTTGATCCTGATCATCTTATCGGGTCTCTGGGCGACCTACGCGACCGGGCAAGCGATTCGTCAAAACACCGATACGAT
>JBIOXP010000241.1:0-5051 GCA_044869705.1 Binatia bacterium
CTCGAGAAAGGGCTCCGCCTGATGCTTCTCATTCTCGGCACAGTGGGAATATGGCATTTGATACGCAGTCCGAAACGTTCGATCGGAATCATGCTCGCAACGGCATCGGTCGTTCTTTTCGTCGTGACGTATTTCGGCGCGCTCTCTTCCATCGTGAAGGCCTGGCAGCCTTTGCGATTCAAAGTGCCGCTCGATCTAATTCTTGTCATCGGCGCTTCGTATTATGCGAGTCTCTCCTTCGCGAGGAACCGGTCTTTCTCACCTTTTGTCGGCAGTCTGGCCGTCTTGGGGCTGGTGACGTTTTTGTTGAATGTGGCTCAAACCGAATCAACCGGTAGGTTACAGCTTCGCTCGATCTTTAGGCCGGAGCTGACAGCGATCATCGACTGGATCAATCGAGAAACACCAGCCAATGCGCGGCTTCTTTTCGAAGAGTCCGGCGATGAAACCGGCTTCGTTTACGACCGCACGTATCTTTCATCCTTTCTTCCCTATCTGACCGGCCGCCAACTCATTGGTGGACCGATCAATCTCTACAACGATCGCCACCACTTCGCCGAGTTTCACTCTGGTAAATTGTTTCACAAGGAGCCGCGATCCATCTCGGACTCCGAGTTACGCAATTATCTGCGCCTGTACAACATCGGCGCTGTTGTCGCATTTGATCCGCGCTCGATTCAACGACTACAAGCGATTCCCGGATTAATTACTGTTGAGCAGCGCATCGGGCCGGTACACTTGATGAAAGTCAATCAGCCGTTGAGTTGGTTTTTAACCGGGGAAGGAAACGTGAAGGCTGGGTACAATCGACTGGAACTCTCGGAGCTCAAAGGCGATGAGCTGATCTTAAAATATCATTGGGTGGACGGCCTAAGCGCTGAGCCCTCGGTTCGCATGGAGCCGATTCAGATCGCCGACGACCCAATTCCATTCATCAAAATCATCCATCCCCCGTCGACGCTGAAGTTGCGGGTCGCAACGTGATCGCATTCACGGTTCGCCGCGACTACGCATCAAGGTAGTATTGACGGACCCGCGCCGGGCGTCGTCGAGCGGGCTTGCCGAAGCAACCGACGGGCTTCCTGTTCATGTTCTAACGCTTTATCCTTGTTCCCCTGCAACATCAGCAATTGCGCAAGGCTTTGGTGTGCCGGAACGAACTCCGGTCGAATCCGCACAGCGCGCTCGAAAGCCGCTGCGGCGTCAGCATAGCGGTTTTGCGCAGCGTAGACGCTGCCGAGATAATAACTCGGCTCAGGAGTGTCTGGCGTCAATTCAACCGCGCGTCGCAGCGGCTCCACGGCCTCCTCCAGGCGCCCCTGTTTGGCGAGCGCAACACCAAGGTTAAGATGAGCTCGGCTGATCGAGGGATTCAGCGCGATAGCTTGACGGAAATATCGCATTCCAGCCTCGAGATCGCCGCGCTCCGCGAGCAGCTGGCCGTAATTGGCGCGAGCTTCAGCATAGTTGGGATAGATCGCCATGGCGCGCTCGAAATATTGCTTCGCGAGATCAAACTGCCCCTGACCGGCGTATAAATTGCCGAGATTGTAATGGGCCACGCCCAGATCGGGTTCCACTTGGAGCGCTTTGAGAGCCGCATTCGTCGCCGCACCGACTTTCCCCTGTTTATAATAGGCGTTCGACAAATTGGTATACCCAACGGAACCCGGTCCCTGAAAACCATAAATTGGCCAATTTACGATTACCGAGGTTCCAAGCAGCACGACACCAGCGGCAGTCAATGAGTGTGTCGCCCGAGTTCGGACAAGCGTTAGGGATTCGACGATTCCCGCCCCGGCAAACAGCGCCAGCAAAGGCACGAGCGGAAATCGATAGCGACCGAACACGTAAAAGACCGCTACACTCAAAGCAAGTGAAGCGATCATGGCGTAAAGCAACCACAAAGTTCGCCACCGGCGCCGCGAGGCCCAGAGCCCAACGGCGGCGAGCGGCGCCAAAACACCGAAATGAGTTATCCATGCCAGCGCGCCGAGCAGCGCTGACCATTGACTGTAGATATAGAAATCGTCGGAATCTTCCACCTCGCGTGCATTCCAGACCATCAGCCATTTTTTCGCGAGCAGTCGACCCCATTGGAGTGGCTCCGAGCGAATGTAAGTCCAGGATTTCTTCAGCCAGAAATCAGATGCTTCTCCCGGCGTCATTTTTCGGCCGGTCTCGCGCTCGGCCAAACGGCTCGCATCGGCGCCTTCCAAGTGCGGTTCACCAATAATGTTGTGTACGGAGCCGTAAGTGCCGTCCGCTCCCGGGTTATTGCCGATGAAAAAATTCGCGCCGAGTTGCGAGGTCGTCAGTGTGAACTCGCCGCCGACGGCGAGATTTCTTAACCCGACCGGAACGAGAACTAAAAGTAAACCGACAACGAAAGCGCCGATCCAAGCAGCGCGAATCTGCAGCGACTGAGCCGAGAAATAAAGTGCGATCCATAACGGCACGACCAGCGCCAGCACTAATGCATTCTCACGCGAGAGTCCGAGCAAACCCAGGAGTGCGCCGGCAGCGAGCCACTGACGCCAATATGGCAGAGAGGCAGCGCGGAGAAGCAGCCAGACGAGCAGGCTCAACAGGAAAATATCGAGAACACTCTTGTCGATGACGCCGTCAAAAAAAATCGCCGGCGCGTAAAAAGCCAGCAGCAAACCGGCAGTGATTGCGGCGGCGCGGGAAAATAGTTTTCCGCACGCAAGAAACACGAGCACGCACGAAACCGAGCCTAAAAGCGCCTGAACGATGCGGATGGCCCAAAGGTTATGACCGAAGGTGAGTTGCAAAATACCCAGAAAATACGGATAGAGAGGCGCCTGATAGAAAACGCCGCTGCCGACCCAGTCGCCCGCGGCAATGCGCTGAGCCCATTCATCATAGGTCCGATCGTCGCCGGCAAGAAAATAAAAGAGTGGGATCGACTGAATTTGGATGAGATATAGTAGTCGAATACTCAATGCGGCGGCAAAGATTAAAACCATCCACTTGAGCCGATCCTGCCAAGTCTTTCGTGCCCTATCGATGGACGCTGGTTTTGTTGCAGTTTTTTTCTCGATGCGCGGTTTTGCTTTTTTCATGGAAGCGTGTCACGGAACCCAGCAACTGAGCTCGGTTTCCACCTACGAGGTCATGTCTGTCGGCCAGCGACTATGATGATGGCCGCTGTGATCTCGCGATTCTTAGAGCCTCGGCGAGATGCGCCGCCGCTTGCTCGTTTTTCCCTTGCTTAGCGAGCACGAGGCCAAGATTTTTGTGAATCTCTGCGACCGCGGGCTCAAGCTTCAAAGCTCTTTCGAAGTTTTCCACCGCTTCATCGAAGCGGTGTTGTTCGTCGTAAATCTTACCTAGGTTGAAATACGCCTTGGCATAGTTAGAATTCACCCGGATCGCGTGGCGAAATTGCTCCATCGCGTCGTCAACCTTGCCCTGGCTCGACAATAAGAGGCCGAGGTTATTGCGCACATCACAATCCTCGGGATCAGTTTGCAGCGCTCGGCGATAGTGAGAGATTGCCCCTTGCACATCTCCTTTCTTGGCGAGAGTTCTCGCTAAATTATAGTGAAAAATTGCCGCGTCAGGATTGATGTCGATGGCCTTGCGAAACTGTTGGAGCGCTTCTTCCAATTCGCCGCTGCTAACCAGAATATTGCCGAGCGTGTTGTAGGCGTTCGCGAACATAGGGTCGATTTGCAGCGCTTGACGCAAGTGAGCGAGTGCTTGTTCGCGTGAACCCATTTGCGCGAGAAAATTCCCCAGGTTCGTATGGGCTTCGACAAATGCCGGATCGATCTGCACGGCTCGCCGAAACTCGTTGACCGCCTGCCGCAAAGCACCGCGGTCCGCGAGAGCAAGACCCAAATTGTTATGCGCAAAGCTCGATTCATCATCGATTGATAGCGCGTGTCTCCATAGGCGCTCGGAGTCCTTCCAAACCTGGCTTTGTTGCCACGTCAATGCGCCCAGAGCCACCACCACGCCTGCGGTGAATAACTCTGCGACAGCGAGCGTTCGGGCGCCGATACGATCGCTCCTCTTGAGCTTCCAGGCCCAAAGCAAAGCCGTTCCCGGCACTATCGCCCAGAGCGCGCACGGAATATAGCTGAAGCGATCAGCCGCCACGTAGGGACCGAACGCGACAATGCCACTCACCGGCAGAAGCAGGATCGCGTAAAAGAGCCAGGCCGCCAGCTCAACAGGCCAACGGCGCCTCAAAAAGAAAAAACCAGCAGTAAGCAACAAGACGATCCCGCCAGTGGCTAGAAACAACCCACTCCACGCTCCGCCGAAAGGACGTAAAGGATAGAGCGGCGAAAGGTCGATCGGAGCCAGCGTTTTCCAGGGGTAGAAGACAAAGCTATACAGCACCTGGGCCAGCCGGGGCAGCAAGCCATAGTTTTCCCACGTGTAAATGGTTCCCGATTGTCCTTTTGCCAAGACCGCCTTGATCGCAGCTGCCAAGGCGATGAGCACAAACGGGAGCTTTTCCCACCAAAGCCGCCGGCCTTTCGTCCCGCGCCATTCTCTCCAAGCACCAGGGAATCGTTTTAAGGGATAAAAATCCAAGACAAAGAGAGCAAAAGGAAGAGTTAACGCGGCTTCTTTGCCTAAGAGCGATAACGCATAAAAAATCCACGCCGCGCTCATCCAACCCCAGCGCGATTCACCGATCGACTCCTTTTCGGCCGCTTTCAGATAGCAAATCAAGGTCAAAAAGAAAAAAAAACCGGCAATGGCTATTTCCCTGCCCAAGACCCAGGCTACCGCCTCGACCCGCAGAGGATGCAGAGAAAACAGCAGCGTGGCTACGGCGGCTGCCGAACGATACGGAACTTGCGGCAATGAAGGAGCCACGGCAAGTCGCAACAGCCGCAGGCTCAGGAAATAAAAAACCACGGCATTGACGGAATGAATCAGTGAGCTGCTCAGATGATATCCAAGAGGATTCATTCCCCAGAGGGTGTAGTCCAAGCCGTACGTGACATAGTTCAGAGGCATGCAAGATCCGAGATAGCACGTGGTAAACATCCAGCGGAGTCGCTGCC
>JBIOXP010000242.1:0-19911 GCA_044869705.1 Binatia bacterium
TTGGGCGTAGAATTTTTTCGCAAAGCGGTGGCGCTCCAGAAGAGGCATCTCCCTGAAGGCAAAAAAATCATCAACGGCATTCAAACCAACGGCACCACCATCGACGAACAATGGTGTGAGTTCCTCGCTCAGGAAAATTTTTACATCGGCCTGAGTCTCGATGGCCCGCGCGAGCTGCACGATCACTACCGCGTCACCAAGGGTCAGAAACCGACCCACAAACAGGTTGTGCAGGCTTTTCATATGCTCCGGAAAGCCAAGGTGCACGTCGACCTTCTCTGCGTCGTCCATGACGTCAACGTGAAACACCCGACGCAAGTTTACCGCTATTTCAAAGAAATCGGCGGTCAGTACCTACAGTTTCTGCCGCTGGTGGAAAAAACCGGCGATCCGGCCAATCCGGTGCACAAACGCTCGGTGCCGGCGGCTGCTTACGGCGCTTTTCTGAACGCGATTTTCGATGAATGGGTGCGCCACGACATTGGTAGAATCTTTATTCAATTATTCGATGAATCGGTCCGGCCATTTCTCGGCATGGAGCATGCGCTTTGTATTTACCGCGAGACCTGCGGCGACGTGCCTGTGGTCGAGCACAACGGCGATTTCTATTCCTGCGATCACTACGTTTTGCCGGAGTTTAAGATCGGCAATATTTATGAAACTCCGATCGCCGAAATGGTCGAGGATCCACGGCAGCGGGAATTTGGCCAGAGTAAGTGGACGAGCTTGCCCAAGTACTGTCGCGAATGCGAAGTGCTCAGCATGTGTAATGGCGGCTGTCCCAAGGATCGTATCATCACCACGCCCGACGGCGAGAGCGGACTGAATTATCTATGCGCCGGGTTGAAAGCGTTTTTCACTCATAGCAAGCCCTACTTGCAAAAATTTGCGGAGCTTGTCGAAGCCGGCGAGCCTGGCGAAAAACTGATGGAAATCGTTCGCGGGGCAGATTCCAAAAAATCGCTTCGTCAGGCGGGCCGGAACGACCCCTGCCCGTGCGGCAGCGGAAAGAAATACAAACGCTGCTGCGGCCGTGGCGCGCGTGCCGCAGTTTAGACCCGCCGTTGCTTCCAGTTCACCTCGAAGCGCGAAGGACACGAAGGCAAAAATTTCATAACCATGCTTCGTGGCCTTCGTGCGCGTTGTGGTGAAAATCTATCTCTACAAGTGAGGCAAACCGCATGACCCTCTACGATGACATGATGCAAGGCACCATCGACGTTCATTGCCACATCGACTTCGAATTTTCCGCCAAGGAGCGCAAGCGCGAGCCGGAGTTTCTCTGGCTTCCCAAGGCCGAGGCTTTAGGAATGCGCGGCGTCGTGCTCAAGTCCCATTGGTGGCCGACCATCAACGTCGTCCCTTACATTGTCGCCACGACACCGACCAAGGTCGCCCTGTGGTCAAGCGTCGCTCTCAACAGCACAGCCGGCGGTCCCAACCCCTGCATCGTCGAGGCCTGCGCTGAGTTGGGCGGCAAAATGGTCTTTCTTCCGACCTGGAGCGCGCGCAATGACGTCGAGCGCAAGGGCTTCAGCAGCCGAATCCAATCTTACTATAAGAGCCATGCGACCCTGGACAATCCGAACTACTACTTCCTCGACGACAAGGGGAAACTCATCCGGCGCGGTTATGAAATCATTGAAGCCTGCAAGGCACATGACTTGACGTTGGGGATGGGCCATGTTTCCTGGCAGGAATCGCTGGCCTTTATCGAAGCGGCGCGAGACATGGGCTATAGCCATAGAATCGTCGTCAACCATGTGCAGAGTCACATGATCGCCATGCCTGTGGATGCCATGAAACGCGCTGCAGAAATGGGCGCGTTTCTCGAAGCCTGCTGGAACGCTCTTGCTCCCGGCCGCATGGACTCGCCCGAGCTCGTCAAGCAGTTTCGCGAGGTCGGCTTGAGACAGATTATCGCCAGCACGGATTATTTCCGCCCGTATAGTCCGAATCCGGGCGAGCTCTTTCGAATGTACTTGGGAATGCTGCACGAAGGCGGCTTGAGCAAGGGAGAAGTGAATCAAGTCGCCTCGATCAACCCGGCGAGAGTGATGGGCATCCAATAGCCGGCACGCCTTCGGCCTAGACTTTTTCGTCATCTGAAACGATATCCGTGATTAGATCTCGGATTAATTGCCGCTTCGGCAGCGGTTCGACGGTGATCAGCGCGGGTTTCAGTTTGACCATGCAGGTGTATTCCACTGTTCCATCGACCAGCGCCATGCAGGTTTTACAGGCATTGGCATTGATGCAGCTGTAGCGAATCCCGAGTGTACTGTCGCGATGAATACGGATCCAGCGCAGCGCGTCCAGCACCGACATGCCGCTTTCGTACGGCACTTCAAAAAGATCGAAGCGGCTCGATTCCCTTGACAAGCCGCGTTTGATCCGAAGCTTCGCGACAGAGTTCATTGTGCGAGTGGATTCTCGACTCGGCTCCGGTCAACGCGCACCGGCTGCGCCCATCGACGCACGAGTTCTCCGTCTCTCAGCTCCAATACTTGATTCTTGATCAGCTGATAATCGGTGAGCGGAAAATCTTCCCGCTGATGCGCGCCGCGACTCTCGGTTCGCTCCAACGCGGCGTGCACCACCGTCTCCGCGGCCGTGATCATCGCGCGCAACTCGAAAGCGTCTTGTACGTCCGGATTGAACCGTTGTTCCGCTCCGATGCGAAGATGGTCAAGCTTGCGTTGCATTTCTTTGATGCGCTCGAGCGCGGCTGACAGTTTATCGCCGGTACGAAACGGCCCCGCGAGATCCCACATCAGTTGTTGCAGTTCGGTCTGAAGCGCGATCGGCGTGCTACCGTTGTGATCGGATGCGTGACAAAACCGATCCAATTGCACAATTCTTTCTTGCGCGAGTCTTTCGTCCCAGTGGCGGCTCGACGGATTTGCATGATCCGCGGCCGCGGCGCCGGCACGTTCGCCGAAAACGAACGCTTCGGTAATGGCATTGCCGGATAACCGGTTCGCGCCGTTTGAACCGCCCACCGCTTCCCCCGCCGCATGTAGGCCTTCGATTCGCGTGCGCATGTCGACATCGACCCGAATGCCGCCCATGTGATAATGCGCCATCGGACCGACTTCCACCGGCATTCGACCGAGATCAATGCCGTTGTTGAGCAAGCGATCGATCACCGGACCAAACGCCGCGCGCAGATTTTTCTCGGATATATGGCTGAAATCGAGATAAGCGCCGCCGTGCGGCGTGCCGCGGCCGGCTTCGACCTCTTTTAGGATTGCATACGCCGCAATGTCGCGCGTCGCATGGTATTGGCCAAAGTCGGTGCTGCCGTAGCGATCGATGAACTCTTCGAGCTGGCCGTTGAGCAGTTTGCCACCAAGCTTGTAGCGAAACGGATCCCACATAATGGGATCCATTCCAACCAGCCGCGGGGCGAGATGCCCAATGGGGAAAAATTGTACGAACTCCATATCGACGAGCTCAGCGCCCGCCCATGCCGCCAATGCGTATGCCTCACCACCCATGTTCGCCGAGGCGCTATTACGCGCATAGAGCTTGGTGAGACCACCCGCAGCCAAGACGATGGCCGGCGCATCGATCGCGATCAACTGTCCGTTTGGCAGATCCAGCGCGATCGCTCCTATGACGCGGCCGTCGCGGCTTAAAATCTCCACCACGGCGAGATTGCTGATCCGGCGAATTTTCTCAAATTCAGTGATTTTTCGCCGCAAGGTGGCGGCGACCGCGGGGCCGGTGTTGAGGAAATCGACGTAACAGCAACGTTTCACGCTGTGTCCGGGCGCCATCGCTTGCTTGATTCGCCCGGCTTCCCGCGCCCAGCGCGTGCCCCACTCTTCCATTTCGCGGATGCGCTTCGGGCCCTCCGAGCACACCAAAGCAGCGAGCTCTTCGTTGCAGAGACCGCGTCCAGCGTTGAGGGTATCCTCGAGATGGAGCGCGACGGAATCCGGCTCTTCCTCCGCCAAAGCGGCGGCAACAGTCATTTGCGCCATGACGGTCGCGCCGCCGCGGCCAATCTGGCCCTTGTCGACCAACAATACCGTTGCGCCGGCCCGGGCAGCAGCAATGGCCGCATACATACCCGCTGCTCCAGCGCCAACGACTAGCACGTCCGCAGAAACTCGAACCATATGGAATGGGCGCTCCTGGACCGTTCAGACCGGCGCCATTAGACATCATTCAGAGGCGTTGGGATGCTCGTCGCTTGGAGTGCATCAAGAGCTTTCTTTGCAGCTTGTTGCTGGGATTGCTTCTTGCTTTTGCCTGAACCTGTTCCTAGGACTTTACCAGCAACAGCAATCTCGGTGACGAAAAATTTCTCGTGGTCTGGACCGGTCTCGGATACGATCCGATAGGTTGGCAGGGCATGAAACAACAATTGGCTGATTTCCTGAAGCCTGGTTTTATAGTCGTGCTGCCCGAGGGTTTTCCCGCTAACATCCGCGTCGAAAAAGCGCTCAATGACCGAACGCGCTGCTGCATAGCCTCCGTCCTGGTAAATGCCGCCGAGAATCGCCTCGAAGGCACCCGAAAGTATGGATGCTTTGGCGCGACCGCCGCTTAACTCCTCGCCCTTGCCGATTCGCAACAGCGGACCAACATCGAGCTGACCCGCCTTTTCGGCAAGAACCGTCGAGTTCACCAGGGCCGCGCGCATCTTGGATAGCACGCCTTCGCTCTGCTCGGGATTACGGCGAATCAACAAATCACTTATCGCCAGATCGAGAACAGCATCGCCGAGGAATTCGAGGACCTCGTTGTGCGATTCACCCTGTTTGCGCTCGAACGAAACATGGGTGAGACACCGCAGCAGCAACGCGGGATCTTTGAAATCGTAACCCAGCGCTTTTTGCAGCCGGCTAATTCGCGTGTCGTTTGTCACTCTGATTTATTCTGGACAAGCCGCCAGGCTGTCGCAAGCAGCCGTTTCGATTTGAGCTCCGCAAGGCGTCCCGGCGAGCCAGCCATTGTCAAATTCGGTCAGCTCAACGGTAACCTCTTCATTGGAGGCCTCACGGCTCGAGCGAACGGTCACCGGAAGATAATTTCGGGTGAAGCCGCGCCGCGCGCCGGTTTTCACGTCCAATTTGTCTTCGATCAGGACCGCGAGCCGCCGGCCGATAAATCCCAAGCAGAACGCGCGCTTTTTTTGTACCCCCAATTCGCGCATACGGCGCGCCCTGCTTTTCTTGACGTCAATCGCCACCTGCTTCCCGAGCGATGCCGCCGGCGTGCCGCGCCGGGTCGAATAAGAAAAAACATGAAAGTAAGTGAGAGGCAAGGAAGCGAAATACTTCAGAGACAATTCAAATTGCTGCTCGCTCTCGCCCGGAAAACCGACAATGATGTCGCTTCCCAAAGCCGCTTCCGGCAACCGCTCGCGCACGCGCGCGAGCAGCTCGCGGTAGTAACTGGTGTCATAATTACGCCGCATATTTTTCAGAGTTTCGTCATCGCCGGCTTGCGCACAAATATGCAAATGAGGACAAATGATGTCGGAGGAAGCGATCAGGTCAATCAGCCGATCTGGAAGTTCGCGAGGATCGAGGGAGCTCAAGCGCAGCCGGGAAATCAATCCGCTTGCGGCGATCGTCTCAGCGAGATTTGTGAGATCGATCTTGGGTCGCAAATCCTGACCATAGCCACCGAGGTGAATTCCGGTGAGCACGATTTCTTTGTAACCCGAGCCGGCCAACTGCCGGACCTGCTCCAGCACCTCTCGCGGTGCCACGCTGCGGCTGAGCCCGCGCGCCGTGGGAATGATGCAGTAGGTGCAGGAATAATTGCAGCCCTCCTGAATCTTCAGAAATGCCCGTGTGTGTCCCGGAAGCGCGTGGGTGCCGATCACTGGAACACCTCGCTCCCGTTTTACGTCGCTGACGGCGACCCGATCGTGATGAGTTGCCGAATCATTCTCGACAAAACGCACCAAATCATCGAGTCGATTGAGACCGACGACATAATCGACTCCCGAAACCCGCGCCAATTCCTCTGAGCTCACCTGCGCATAGCAGCCGGTCACCAGAATCTTCGCTGCCGGGTTTCGCCGCTTTGCACGGCGGACGAGTTGGCGCGCTTCCCAGTCGGCCCGGTCCGTCACCGTGCACGTATTGATAATGTAACAATCCGCGGGCTCTTCGAAGGGCACCATCGCGTGGTGATCTGCCAATCGGCTGTGTATCACCGCCGAATCGTATTGGTTGATTTTGCAGCCTAACGTGGTAATCGCAATCCGCATATCTTCGCCAGAGGAAGGCCGTAGGGTGTAGGGGGCAGCATGCTGCGCCCGTGATTTTTTCGACCGATTTCTATCTATCTATCGCGTGTTGGCTCTTTCCTTCAGCGCGCGTTCGATCCAGCCGCCGCCGAGGACCTGATCACCGCGATAGAAAACCGCCGCTTGACCGGGCGTGACGCCGTGAACGGGTTCATCGAAAACGACTTCACAACAATCGTGCATACTAGATCGAACAGTACACGGGACTGCCGGAGCCCGGTAGCGAATCTGCGCCTCGGCGGTGAATTCGATTTGCTCGGGATGAACAATCCAGTTGACGTCTCTTGCGGTCAAACCGACACAGCGAAGCTCTTCTTTTTTTCCAACCATGACTCTCTTGGTCTTATCATCGATTTCGATCACGTAGAGCGGCTCCGGCGCCGCGATTCCCAGCCCGCGTCTCTGGCCAACGGTCACACTGTGAATACCATAGTGCCGGCCGAGTATCTTACCGGATCGATTGATTACATCGCCGCCGCGAAGTTCGTCCTTCTCGGCATAGGAGGCAACCAGCTCTTTGTAATCGCCAAAGCAAATATCCTGGCTTTCCGGACGCTCCGCTGCCGGCAGTCGTAGACGGCGCGCGCGCTCGCGCGCCTCGGCTTTCTGCATTTCGCCGAGCGGAAACATTACTCGCGCGAGCTGCTCTCGCCTCAGCGCAAAGAGAAAATAAGACTGATCCTTGGCTCGATCAGCGCCGCGAAACAGCGCCGCGCAGGAATCTTTCTGATGAGCAATTCGCGCGTAATGGCCGGTGGCAACGAACTCCGCGCCCTGTTCACGAGCCCAATGAAGAAGCGTTCCCAACTTGAAATCACGATTACAGGCAACGCACGGGTTGGGAGTTCGGCCGTGCAGATAATCGCGTGCAAAAGGCTTCACGACATTGGTGGCAAACTGCGCGCGCAAATCAAGGAGCGTATGCGGAATGCACAGCATGTCCGCGACTTCTGCCGCACCGCGATGATCGGAACAAACGCGCGGACCATGGTTCCCTTCCCACATGCGGAGCGATACTCCGTGCACGTCATAGCCCTGCTCGATAAGCAGACTCGCAGCGACGGAGCTATCGACGCCGCCGCTCATGGCGACGACAATTTTTTTCTTCTTAGTAACCATGATTTCGGGCGCAGCATACTGCGCCCTACGCCTTCACCGTCCGTCCTGAGTAGGCGCCGGAGGCGCCGTATCGAAGCATCAACTGCCGGTATTTTTCAGCAGCTCCTTGACCCGATTGAGAACTTCGTTTTCTTCCGCGGTTTTCTCTTCCAAACCGCCCTGGCGGGCGTTCAGCTCGTCGATCCTCTTCTCGAGTCTCTCGACATATTCCGCGAGGCTATTTACCGCCTTGGCAATGACATCGGGTAAATCCCCGGCGTTGAGATCGATAATCGCTTTCCCCGTCGCTGTGTGTCTCGCTTCGTGGCTGACAACCCGGCCCGGAATGCCGACGACAGTCGAATGCGGCGGTACCGAGGTGACGAGAACCGAGCCGGCGCCGACCCGGCTATGACGGCCGACAGTGACCGGGCCTAGGACGGCCGCACCGCCAAAGATCGTCACCGAATCTTCAATGGTCGGATGGCGCTTGATCGGCTGCGTCGAGGTGCCACCCAGTGTAACGCCCTGATAAATCGTGACGTCATTGCCAATCTCGCTGGTTTCGCCGATCACAACGCCCATACCGTGATCGATAAAACAGCGCCGGCCGATTTTCGCGCCGGGATGAATTTCAACTCCGGTCAAGAATCGTCCGATATGGCTTACGAAACGGGCGAAAGTGGTCAGTCGGCGCTGCCACAGCCAGTGCGCGCCCCGGTGGATGATAATCGCGTGGAACCCCGGATAGGCAATCGCTACCTCCCAGATCGAGCGCGCCGCCGGATCGCGCTCGAATACTGCCTGGACATCTTCTTTGAGCGTTTGCCACATGGCCAGTGATATATGAATTGGAGTGATGGAATATTGGAATTTTGCGATCAAGAAAGTCACAGATCCGCTATGCCATCATTCCACCACTCCATTTACTCCAATGTTTTACTGCTCCGGTGCCTCGCGTCCTTGTACAGCTTGTAATCGATACTGTCGACGAGCGCTTGCCAGCTCGCCTCGATCACGTTGTGCGACACGCCGACAGTCCCCCAGCGTTCTTTGCCATCGCCGGACTCGATCAAGACCCGCACCACGGCGCCGGTGCCCTCGCCCGAGGACAGCACGCGGACTTTATAGTCCAACAGCTCGACTTGGTTGAGCGCTGGATAAAACTTCGTCAGCGCGCGACGCAGTGCCTGGTCAAGCGCATTCACGGGCCCATTGCCCATCGCCGCCGCGTGCTCCATCACGCCGTCCACCTGTACCATAATCGTCGCTTCAGAAATCGGCGCTTCCCCTTCGTTGCGCTTTTCGTCGATGACGCGAAATCCGACCAGATGGAAATTTTTTTTCTTTTTGCCGAGCGCCTCTTGGATCAGCAACTCGAATGACGCCTCGGCCGCTTGAAATTCATAACCCTGGCCTTCCAACTCTTTGGTGCGCCGCAGAATTTCCTTCACCGCATCGCCGGCATCCGTTAAGTCAATGCCGTACTCCTTGCCCTTGTAGACAACGTTGCTCCGGCCCGACAGATCGGAGACCAGGACTCGCTGTCGGTTGCCAACCAGCTCGGGATCGATATGTTCGTAAGTCTCGCGATTCTTGAGCACACCGGAAACATGCAGGCCGCCTTTGTGCGCGAAGGCGCTATCGCCGACAAACGCCTGGCGCTTGTTCGGCTGGATATTGGCGAGCTCGTAGAAAAGCTGCGACACCTCGCGAAGTTTTTTGAGCTGCGCCGGGCTGACGCACTTCTTTCCCATTTTCAACTGCAGGTTGCCGATGACCGAGATCAGATTGACATTGCCGCAGCGCTCGCCGAACCCGTTGATCGTGCCTTGAACTTGGGTTACGCCAAGCTCGACGCCGGCCAGAGTGTTGGCGACCGCTAGCTCACCGTCGTTGTGGCAGTGAATTCCTAAAGGCGCTTTCATCGATCGATTCACCTGTGCCAACGCACTCCGGATGTCACCCGGCAAGCGCCCGCCGTTGGTTTCGCAAAGCACGATCCAATCGGCGCCGCCTTGTTGGGCCGCTTTGAGACATTCGATCGCATAGTCCGGATTGGCGCGAAAGCCATCAAAAAAATGCTCGGCGTCGAAGATCACTTCCTCGACCCGCTTTTTCATGAAAGCGATCGAATCGGCGATTACTTCCAGATTGGCCTTTTGGCTGATCCGTAAGTCATCGCGGACGTGGAGGTCCCAGGTTTTTCCGACCAGCGTGACCACCGGCGTCTCGGCGCTCAAAAGCGCCTTGAGGTTGCTATCCTGTGCCGGTTTGATCCCGAACTTTGCCGTCGTGCCGAACGCTGCAACCTTCGCGCTTCTCAATTTGAGCTTTTCAACTTGTTTGAAGAAATCCGCGTCGCGCTCGTTGGAGCCGGGGTATCCGCCTTCAATGTAGTCGATGCCAAGCTCGTCCAGTTTTTCGGTGATGCGGAGCTTGTCCTCCAGAGTGAACGAAACGTCTTCCGCCTGACAACCATCTCTGAGCGTGGTGTCGTAAAGTAAAACGTCTTTCATACAGCTTCCTGTTTCCCGATAAATGCCTCGTGTAGCACCCGCACCGCCAGCTCTGAGTATTTGGCATCGATCACCACCGAGATCTTGATCTCCGAAGTCGAGATCATTTCGATGTTGATGCCTTCGGCGGCCAACACTTCGAACATTTTCGCCGCGACGCCGGCGTGCGTGCGCATGCCCACCCCGACCACCGATACTTTGGCAATCTCAGTGTCGACTTTGATGCCCTTGGCATGCACCTCCGGCAAGGTACTCTCCATGATTCTGAGCGCTTTTTTGTGATCCGCTTTGGGCACGGTGAAAGTCAGATCCGTGGTGCCGTCTTCGCTCGCGTTTTGTATGATCATATCGACCACGATGTGCGCGTCCGCAATCGGACCAAAAATCCGTGCCGCCAAACCGGGCTGGTCCGGGACGCGGACCAAGGTAATTTTGGCTTCGTTTTTATCGCAGGCGACGCCGGATACGAGCACGTCGGTCATACTCTCCTCCTCACTTACGAGCCAGGTGCCTTCAGCGTCTGAAAACGTCGAACGCACATGCACCGGAACGGCGAACTTCTTCGCGAACTCCACCGAACGTATTTCCAAAACTTTGGCGCCCGTGCTTGCCAACTCGATCATTTCATCGTACGAAATCCGCGCCAGTTTCCGCGCCGAAGCGCAAACGCCGGGATCCGTGGTAAATACGCCTTCGACGTCGGTAAAGATTTCGCAAGCCTGCGCATTGAGAAAAGCCGCCAGCGCTACGGCACTCGTATCCGAGCCGCCCCGGCCCAAGGTCGTGATATTATCGTCTTCGTCGACGCCTTGAAATCCCGCCACCACGACGACCTCTCCCGCACTGATCGCCTGCAGGATCTTCGTCGAGTCGATGCTTAGTATGCGCGCTTTGCCGTAGGCCTTATCGGTTTCAATTCGCACCTGGTGGCCGAGATAGGAACGAGCCGGGTAACCAAGCTCCTTTAGCGCGACGGTCAGCAGGGCCACGGAAACCTGTTCTCCCGACGCCAGCAGCACATCCTTTTCACGCTCGTCGGGAATTTCCGATATCTCTTCGGCGAGCGCGAGCAAGCGATTGGTTTCGCCGGCCATGGCTGAAACCACGACAACCAAATCATTGCCGGCGCGCTTAGAGCGGGCGATTTTGGCAGCCACCTGCTTGATCCGCTCAATCGAACCGACCGATGTGCCGCCATATTTCTGCACCAATAAAGACATTTCGTGACTGCGCTTGAGCCCTCGTTCTATTTTGTCTACTCTCTCGCTTTTAGTTGCTGCAAAATTTCTTCGTAGCGCTCGCCGCGAGGAGTGAAAGTCAGCTGACGCTTCGAGTTGTCCCAATGAGCCAAACTGACTTCGAGATAGTCTTCGACCTCATCCGCCGGCAAGCGTTCGCTCCATTCGATCAGGCTTACGCCGTCGGAATAGAGATACTCGCGCAAGTTCAATGCGTCGATTTCTTCTGGCCTACCGATCCGGTAGAGATCGATGTGATAAACCGGCAGTCGCCCCTGATATTCGTTGATCAGAGTAAATGTCGGGCTGCGCACCCAGGCCTTCTGGCTCACCTCGATCCCAGCGCAGAAACCACGCACGAACGTGGTTTTTCCGGTTCCTAGCTCTCCCTGTAAACCAATGATTTCGCCGCCTTGGACCAGCTTGGCCAAGCGTCGCCCAAAACTCATGGTCATCCGGGTAGAGGTAGAAAGCACCACCCAGGGAGTCATTACTCTAGGAACCTCCCGATACAACTACTAAATTTGGATGGAAATATCGAGTTGTCGAGGTGCAGCGTGCTGCGCCCTAGCTATGTGGAGGCTATAACCTTTAGCCCCTCCGGCAAGCCTTCGATGATATCCGAGGCGATTAGACCGATGCCGCCCCTGCTCGCCGCGATGCGATCACCGACGAAACCATGCAGATAAACACCGAGCTTCATGGCGTCCTCGGGTGGAAGACCTTGCGCGAGCAAGGCCGCCACAACACCGGCGAGAGCATCGCCCATGCCGCCGCTCGCCATGCCTGGGTTCCCGGTGGGGTTGATGAAAGCCTTTCCACTCGGTATCGCGATGACCGTGCGCGCTCCCTTGAGAACCACGTGGCAACGATGCTCGAGCGCGAAGGTCCGGGCGATTTCCACGCGATCTCGGTTGACCTCTGCAGTCGATTTTCCCGTGAGACGTGCCATTTCGCCCGGGTGCGGCGTAAGCACGGGAGCAGTCTTCGCCTGCTTCAAGCGGTCGACCTCCAGCGCCAAGTTGTTCAGGCCATCCGCATCGATCACCCACGGGATGGCCAAATTTCTGAGCAGCCAACGCAGATGGCTCTGCGTTGCGGGAGCGACACCGATACCCGGTCCGAATAGCAAGACGTCTTTTCGTTCGAGCAAACGGCCCCAGTCCTGGTCGCCAAGCGGCTCGAGTTCTTCGGCGGAATTTTCTCGCAGCGGCTCGGTCATGACTTCGATCAACGAACTCGCAAAAATGTTATTCAGTGAACGCGGCGCGGCCAACGTCGTCAAGCCCGCGCCACCTCGCATCGCCGCCCGGGAGGCCAGGATCGCGGCGCCGGTTTTACCGCGCGATCCGGCGATCACCAGCACATGTCCATAACTTCCTTTGTGCGTGTCAGCAGCGCGGCGCGGCACCAACGGGCGCACCGTCGCCGGCTCCAGCAGCTCGGCATCCGGCCTAACTTCTGCGATCGCCTGCGCTGCGATGCCAATATCGGCGACGGTCAAGTTCCCGACGTAGTCGATTCCCGGATAAACGACTTCGCCGCGCTTCGCAAACCCGAGTGCGACCGTCATCTGCGCCTTTACCGCGGCGCCTAGCGGGACACCGGTATCGGTGTGCACGCCGGAGGGAATATCGACCGCCACTATCGGCAAGCCGCAAGCGTTGATCGACTTAATCGCACTCGCATAAAGGCCTCGCACTTCGCTTTTGACGCCGGTGCCGAGGATGGCGTCGACCACAAGGCCGCTTTTGCGAGCTCGCTCACCAAGCACATCCATATCATCGGCGCCGATCTCGCTGACTTGTCCTTTGAGCTTTACAAAAGCGTTAAAATTGTGCGCTGCATCCGGTGAAAGCTCGTCTCGACGCGCCAGCAGGGCCACCGCGCACGGGATGCGTTTTTTCTTGAGCAGGCGCGCCACGACAAAGCCGTCGCCGCCGTTATTGCCTTTCCCGGCGACAACCAAAACACCTTTTTTCGCCTGCCGCCAAAATCGCTCGAGAATCGCTTGCGCAATCGACTGCCCGGCGCGCTCCATCAAGGTCAAGCTCGGCACGCCGTATCTTTGGATCGTCAAGCGATCGATCTCGCGCATCTGTTCCGCGGTGACGACAATCATGGTTCAAAAATTATGGTTCAAGCAGTTCAAACTGTTCAATGCGTTTAAACGGTCTGAACGGAGCGAAGCGGTTGAACGGAACGAGCAACGCGAGCGCTGGAACGATTTGAACCTTTATGGCCTGGCCCGTGCCAGCAGCTGTTTCATCTCGCGCACGGCTTGCTCGATGCCAACGATGACCGCGCGGGCTATGATGCTGTGGCCGATGTTGAGCTCGACGATCTCGGGAATCTGCGCGATGGGCAGGACGTTTTGATAGTCGAGACCATGGCCGGCGTGCACTTCGAGACCCAGCCTGGCGGCCAAAGTTGCCGCATTGGCAATCTCGGTACGCTCCTTCTCACGCATTGAGAGATTGGCGTTGCAGAAAGTTCCGGTATGGATTTCGATCGCATGGGCGCCGGTCCGTTTTGCGCACTCGATCTGTGCCTCGACCGGATCGATGAACAAGCTGACTCGCACGCCACAACTCTGCAGCGTCTTTACCGCGTCTCTCATGTTGGCTTCGTATGCGATGACGTCCAGCCCGCCCTCGGTGGTGAGCTCTTCGCGTTTCTCCGGCACGAAGCAGGCGTCAGCGGGACGCAATTGCGCGGCAAACGCGACCATTGCCGGCGTCGCGGCCATCTCGAGATTGATTTTGGTTTTGCTTTTGGAACGCAGTCGTTCGACGTCGTGCTCTTGAATGTGCCGACGATCTTCACGGAGGTGGACCGTGATCCCGTCGGCGCCCGCTTTTTCTGCAAGCAGCGCCGCTTCGACCGGATCCGGATACTCGGCGCGCCGCGCCTGGCGCACCGTGGCCACGTGATCGATGTTGACCCCTAGTCGGATCATCACTATAGCCCGACCTCCGCCCGGATCTCATCGGCAATTCCGTGCGCCATCGCCGAAATCTTTTTCTCGTCTTCGCCTTCGAGCATAATTCGCGCCAGTAATTCCGTGCCGGAATAGCGTACCAGCACGCGTCCTCGGCCGGCCAATGCGCGCTCCACTTCGGCGATTTTTTGACTTACCTTCGGCATCGTTGCAAAATCTTTTTTGTTTTTGACTTCGATGTTGACCAAAATCTGCGGTAAGCGGGTCATCACAGACTTGAGCTCACTCAATTTTTTGCGAGTCTCGACCAGTAGCGCAAGGATCTGTAGACAGGTAATTGCGCCGTCACCGGTGGTGTTATGGTCCAAAAACAAGATATGACCGGACTGCTCGCCGCCGAGATTGTAACTGCCCGCAAGCATTTTCTCGACCACGTACCGGTCGCCGACTTGGGTCCGCACGACTTCCAATCCGGCATTTCGCAAGGCCAGCTCCAATCCCAGATTGCTCATGACCGTTGCGACGACACCGGATCCCTTGAGGATGCCCTTCTGCTGCATGTCGAGCGCGGCAATCGCCAAAACTTGATCGCCGTCGAGGATATCCCCGGTTTCATCGATGAACATGGCGCGATCGGCATCGCCATCGAGTGAAACTGCGAAATCGGCTCTCTCGTGGAGCAAAACCTCGCGCGCGGTTTCCGGGTAAAGCGCGCCGCAGCGGCGATTGATATTCTCGCCGTCGGGCTGTACGCCGATCGGCAGCACCTCGGCGCCAAGCTCCGACAACACTTCAGGCACCACTTTGTACGCGGCGCCGTGACCGCAATCGACGACGATCTTCAAACCTTCGAGAGTCAAATGACGCGGGAAAGTGTTCTTGAGAAAGACATTATAGCGGCCCACCGCATCCGAAAGACGGTAAGCTTTGCCGATTTCCGAAGCAGTCGGACGCGACTGATCGGTCGTTCCGTTAAAGATCATCTCCTCCATGCGGGCTTCCACTTCGTCGGGCAGCTTGAAACCGTCACAGGAAAAAAACTTGATGCCATTGTCCTGGTAAGGATTGTGTGATGCCGAGATGACGACTCCGGCGTCCGCCCGCATGCTGCGCGTCAAGAAAGCGACCCCGGGCGTCGGCATCGGCCCCACCAGCACCACGTCCGCGCCCATCGAGACAATACCGGAAGCCAAAGCCGTCTCGAGCATGTATCCCGAGAGACGCGTATCTTTGCCGATCAGGATTTTGTATCGGTGCTTGCCGTCTTCGCCATTTTTGCGGGCAAATCGTGGCACCGATGCGCGATGCGAGTTCTGGCCGACGACCGGATCGTATAATACGCTGGCGATGGCGCGGCCGAGCTTCAGCGCCATTTCCGACGTCATTGGCTCCTGATTGGCGACACCACGAACGCCGTCGGTGCCGAAAAGATGGCGTTGGAGTACTTGGCTGTTCAATTGCGGCTGACTCATCCGGTAAACTCCTTTATGACCTAGATCAGGCGGCGGGTTTCACAATCCGCACGCGCACCCGCTGCGGTCGTTGCTCGACCACTTTAATCTCAGGCGGAAGATTGAACGACAACTCAACGTTGTGATCACCCGCTGACATACCGTGCAGATCCAAGTAGACATTCTCCGCTGTCAAGTTCAGTTTTTCAACGAGACTTTTGGGTCCCGCGAGGCGGAGCTTAACCGATTGCGGTGAAATCGTGTAGGCCCCCTTGAAATCCTTTGCCTGGACCTCGACACGATCAAATTCTCGAACGATCTGCTGCTCCTCAATGTTGACGGCCACCTCGACCTGATCTGGCGATAGAGTGAGCGGCCTACCGTCGGTGGAAAGACGAACTTTTCGCTTGATTGCGCTTCGGCTATCCTCCACATCGACCGATATGGTCTCGATAGTCGACAATCGCTTCACTTCTTCGGCTGGGCCCTGCACCGAAATCGTCTTTGGGCTCGCCGATGCCTCGGCGACGATGTAGCCCGCGGCGGGCTTGCCGGAAAGCCGCACATTGACCGGAAGGGTTCGTTTGACCACCGGTTCGAGTCGAAGATGAATCACCGGCGGTGTTATTCTGCCGATCGCAACGCCGCGCGGCACATTGAAATCATCGGCACCCAAAGGAAAACTCGCCGAGCCCGACTTCGCGCCACCTAGATCCAGTGAAAGCTTCAGCGTTTGCGAATCGAGGGTCGAAACCAAAGTTCGTGGTCCCATGAGACGCAGCACCACGTAATCGATGCGGTTGTCCATCACCATCAGGTCTTGCGGAATATTGCGAAATTCCACGGGCACTTCTATCGCCCGCTCGGTGTCGCGATGTCCCGCCAACCAAAGTCCCAGTGCGATGATCAATGCAAGCACCTTCAGTCCGAAATTGCTGCCCGACCATGAGACGATGCGTTCCCAGACTTGTTTCATCCGCCAGACTTGTTTCATCCCTTGATCAAGTCCTCCAGTGCCAAGCGAAGCCGCGCGCCGTCAATATTGTCCGTCACGTTTCCGCCGACAACTAAAGCGACCGTTCCCTCTTGCTCAGAGACAATGATCGCGACACAATCGGTCTCCTCGGTGACCCCGAGCGCGGCGCGATGCCGCGTGCCCCAGGTTTTTCGCAAGTTCGGATTAGTGCTGAGCGGTAACAGACAGCGCACGGCAGTTACCCGCCCCTTTTGTACCACCAGCGCGCCGTCATGGATTGGCGAATGGGGTGAAAAAACGCTCTCCACCAGTTCTCGGCTCACCCGAGCGTCAAGCCGCGTACCGATCTCCATATACTCGTTCAGGCCTACTTCCCGTTGTATGACGATCAGACCACCGATGCGTTTTTCCGCCAACGACATCGCTGCTTGGACGATCTCTTCGAGAATATCCTCGCGCCGCTGTACCATGCGCTCGCCGCCGGTGAAAAGCGGCGTGGTGCCGACCTGTGTCAATGCGCGCCGAATATCGCTTTGAAAGATGACGATGATGACAAGGATAATAGAGCCGAGAAAATTATCGAGAATCCAATTCAGCGTAAATAGGCCGAGCGCCCGGGAGGAAACGTAGGCGACCAAGATCACGGCCAAGCCGATGATCATCTGCATGGCCCGGCTGCCGCGCACGATCTGCAGGGCTCGATAAACGAGAAAGCTGATGATGCCGACGTCCAGCGCGTCCTGCCAACGGATCTGCCGGATGAACTCTAGCATCGGTCACACCGGCAGCGGAGAGTAACCGAAGCGGATGGCATCGGCTATCGTTACGGCCTTGGCAGTTTCGGCGACATCATGAGCCCGAATGATATTCGCTCCCGCCAGCACCGAAGCGACGGCAGTCGCCAGGCTACCCTCGACTCGATCGCGCGGTTCCGCATTCAAGATTTTGCCGATAAACGCCTTGCGCGAGGTGCCGACGAGCACAGGCTGACCGAGAGCCGCAATCATCGGAAGCCCGCGCAGCAGCTGCAAGTTGTGCTGCAGAGTTTTGCCGAAGCCAATTCCCGGATCGATGACGATCAAGTCCTGGGCAATGCCAGCGTCCATGGCCGCGTAAAGCTGCGCGGCGAGAAAATCGCGTACTTCCCGCACGACGTCTGCATATTTCGGTTCGCGTTGCATTGTTCGGGGCGTGCCCTGCATATGCATGAGCACGACGGGCACCTTTTCCGCGGCGATCATTGCGGCCATCGCCGGATCGAAACGCAACGCGCTGATGTCATTGACGATGTCGGCGCCGGCATCCAGAGCCGCTCGGGCGACCTCGCTTTTATAGGTATCGATGGAAATCGGCACAGCGGTTTGTTTGCGCAAATCGTGGACCACCGGCAAGACTCGGGCGAGTTCTTCGTCTTGCGATACCGGTGTTGCCCCCGGACGGCTCGACTCGCCGCCGATGTCGAGAATATCCGCGCCGCTGTTTACCATTGCGACTCCCTTTGCAACCGCACTGACGGCATCGTAATGCTGCCCGCCATCGGAAAAGGAATCGGGCGTCACGTTAATAATTCCCATGATCAGCGTGCGTCGGGAAAACTCAAGCACACCATGACGTGTCGGCAAAGTTCGTTTCTCGGGAGATAAAAGCGGCGCCGGAAACGAAACTCGCGTCACGATCGATTGAACTTTTTCGTCAGCCATCACTATTGCGCGAGCGCTGCCGAGAGGTCAGCGCCAAAGCTGATCCGTGGAGCGTCTCCGGAACAGAAGCCGATCCGTCACCTCGTTTGCGATCGTGGGTTTAGCAGTGGAGGGGAAGGAGCCGGAGGGCCCCGGCGAGAAACAAACTAAGCGACGGCCGCAGCGGCCGAAGGAGTGAGCGGGTCTCCACCGTTTCCGCCGAACTCCCTCACAATCGCGTCGATCTCGGATCCATCCAGAACTTCTTTTTCGAGCAGTGATTCAGCGACTTTGTGAAGCAGCCGCAAATTAGTTTTCAGAAGCTCCTTGGCCTTGTGATAGCTATCTTGAATGATCCGTCTGACCTCGGCATCAATCTCAATGGCCGTGCTTTCGGAATAATCTACCTTCTGAGTGAAGTCTCTGCCCAAAAATATCTCTTCCTCTTTTTTTCCGAACGTCATGGGTCCTAGCTTTTCGCTCATGCCCCACTCACAGACCATGCGCCGCGCCAAATCCGTCGCTTTTTCGATGTCATTTCCGGCGCCGGTAGTCATATGGTTCAGCACGAGCTCTTCGGCGACGCGGCCGCCAAAGAGAATGACCAGGTTGTTGAGCAAGTATTCCCGCGGATAAGTGTGCTTCTCGTCCATCGGCAACTGTTGCGTCAATCCCAACGCCATGCCGCGCGGTATAATCGTAACCTTGTGAATCGGATCTGCCCCCGGCAAAAGTTTCGCGACTAAAGCATGCCCCGCTTCATGGTAAGCGGTGTTGCGTTTTTCTTCATCGCTGATGATCATGCTACGGCGCTCGGCACCCATCATCACTTTGTCTTTCGCCAGCTCGAAGTCGCGCATATCGACTTTTTCTTTGTTGTTGCGCGCTGCCAAAAGAGCCGCCTCGTTCACGAGGTTTTCCAGATCGGCGCCGGCAAAACCCGGAGTCGATCGCGCCAGCACACCGATATCGACATCACTGCCCACCGGCACTTTGCGCGTGTGCACCTGCAGAATGCCCTCGCGCCCCTTGACGTCCGGGCGGGGGACGACGACACGGCGATCAAAGCGGCCCGGGCGCAGCAAAGCGGGATCCAACACGTCGGGCCGGTTGGTAGCCGCTATGAGAATAACGCCTTCATTCGCCTCGAACCCGTCCATCTCCACCAGTAATTGGTTGAGCGTCTGCTCGCGCTCGTCGTGACCGCCGCCAAGCCCGGCACCGCGATGCCGACCCACCGCATCGATTTCATCGATGAAGATAATGCATGGCGCATTCTTTTTGCCCTGCACGAAGAGATCGCGAACCCTGGAAGCACCCACGCCAACGAACATCTCGACAAAGTCCGAGCCGCTGATGCTGAAAAACGGCACACCGGCTTCGCCGGCGATCGCGCGCGCCAAAAGCGTTTTACCCGTCCCGGGCGGGCCGACGAGCAAGCAACCTTTGGGTATTCGGCCCCCGAGCTTGGTAAATTTCTTCGGGTCCTTCAAAAATGCGATGATTTCCTGCAGGTCGTCCTTTGCTTCATCGACTCCGGCAACATCGCTGAAGGTTACCCGATGTTGGTTTTCGGTGAGCAATTTTGCGCGGCTTTTGCCGAACGACATCGCTTTGCCGCCGCCGACCTGCATTTGCCGCATGAAAAAAATCCACACCCCGATGAGTAGAAGCATTGGAAACCAGTTCAGCAAAAGCACCATATACCAAGGTGAGTCTTCCTCGGGTTTTGCGG
>JBIOXP010000243.1:0-6922 GCA_044869705.1 Binatia bacterium
CAACCACAGAGGCACAGAGAACTCAGAGCGTATTTTGATATTCGAACTCCGCGTCCTCGGCGTCTCTGTGGTGAGTTCCTACTCCACGTCCGTTGCGAACAGCTCGTCGGCGCTGACGACTCGGGGCGACAAACCCTGCTCGTGGACATATTGGCCGATCGCGTTCAGCGCCGGCCGATTCGGCTCCAGCCCGTAGGACCAGAAATCTCTCCCTAAGACTTGCCACGTCTCTTCGACGTGATGAATTAACCAGGGAAGCGAAAGTCGCAGGGCGTCCGTATCGTAAAGTCCGTTCACCGCCAGATCTCGAGCTTGGCAGAAAGCCCGATAGATGCTGCGGGCCGCCCACGGATGCTCGCGATAGATGTCGTCGCGCAGCACCACCGTATGCATGATCGGGAAAATGCCGGTGCGGCGGTAATAGTCCTGCTCGACTTCATAGTAGTTGGGAAACAGTCGCGCGATGCAGGGCGAGCCCTTTTCGAACATTGAAGGGATAAAAATCGCGAGCAACGCGTCGAGATCACCGCTCTCCAGCATTCCCTCGAGGGTTTGCTCGGGCGGCAAAAACTCGACCTTGACCCTATCCGCTAGCTTGAAGGGAATCAGCGGTCGCTGAGTCGGCGTCGTCAGTCCGCCGATAAACCAGTGAATGTCTTCCATCATCACACCGTATTCGTGCTGCAGCAGGCCGTTCATGAAGATGGTCGCGGTAGAGCCGAGCTGCGTGGTTCCCACTCGCCTGCCGCGGAGGTCTTGAGGCGTTCGGATCCCCGCATCGGTACGGATGTAAATGCACGAGTGTCGAAAAATCTTGGAGAGCGCCACCGGCAGGGCAACGAACGGGCAATCGCCGCGCCCTTTCAGGCTCACGTAAGAGCCAAGCGAGAGCTCCGAAACCTCGAATTCTTTGTCCTCGAGCATCCGCGGAAACGTCTGGCGCGGACGCAGAACCTTGATTTCCAAATCGACGCCTTCCGCCTGAACACGGCCGTCGATGAGCGGGCGGGTACGATCATAGTCCCAACATGCGACGGTGAGTTTGAGTTTGGCCATCGGTGCAACCTGCTCCCAAAGAAAATTCTGCTTGAATGTCGAATAGCACGTGGCGACGAGCTGTCAAGAAAACCGGTAGTGGTTCCTGAATCACGGAAAAAATAAATCGCGCTGACCGCTCGGCGCGTCAGACTGAACCGCTACCCGCTTTGCATGATCCGGCCGTGAAGGCACTCTGAGGGGCCACACACCGTTGGACGACGCCCTCCGCTCTGCCCTTGCTTACGCAGCTCAAAGGCTCTATTGTTCCGTTTCCGCAAATCTGTCAAACCCAATCCGATTCCGTAGTGAGGTTCGATAAGGAGGTTCTCATATGTACAGAATTTTGTGCGACCGCCAGCCGGCTCGCGAACTCGGTTCAGGCCTGACTTGGCTTAAGGAAGACGGCAAGATCGTCGAGTTTTCTACGAACGAAGAAGCTGGGGCTATGGTAAAAAAATTAACCGAGGCGCGCAGAGCTGCGACAGCTTCGACAGTGACGTACACGGCGAAAAAATATAACTTCGACGATTAATTCAACCAAATACGCCCGCGCTAGGCTGTCTGTTGGAGTGAATTAGTAAAAGATAGGCAAGTCTGCAGCGCTGGCGAGGTGTAGGACTTCACAAGCTTCTGCTCGATTCGAGGTGGATTCTCACACCACCAAGGAGCCCTAATGGCAGCACCGGAGAAGAAAAACAAAAATCTTCTCCGAGGCACTCTATGCCCAGTTTAACAGCCTACTAATGGGTAACCCGCTGGGTTGGTCTCGACCCAGCCGCGAGCACTTTCTCGATCTGTGAAGTAATTCTTCGATCCTCAGGCTCGACGCTGCTTTCGAATGCGGCGACAGGCTGTCCCATCCGGTCGACCAGGTATTTGTGAAAATTCCACCGCGGCGGCTCGCCGGTCTTGGCGGCGAGCTCACGAAACAGCGGATTGGCATTTTTTCCGACGACCGCGGTCTTCGCGAAGACGGGAAACGTGATGCCGTAATTGAGCTGGCAGAACTGCGCGATCTCTTTATTCGTTCCCGGCTCTTGGGCGCCGAAATCATTGCTTGGAAATCCCAACACCACAAAACCTTGGTCGCGATAGCGACGATAAATTCTTTCCAAGCCCTCGTACTGCGGCGTATAGCCGCACTCGCTCGCCGTATTGACGATCAGCAGAACCTTACCACTAAACTGGCAGAGCGAGACCGGCTCGTCCATCAAATTGGAAAATTTGTGATCGATGATAGCGGGACAAGATTCCGCCGCGACACTCGGGATCGGAGCAACGAATACCGCGAGCGCAGCGATCGTGAAGGCTAACACCGAGGAGGCAAGCATGATTTCATCTTTTCCATCTTTACAGCCGACGTCAATCGTCGCAGGACCGACTCCTCCTCTTACTTGACTGCATAGTCGCGGTAAACACGATCGATAAAACCGCTCGAGTCGAGTTTTCGCATTACCTCATCGTCAACGATATTCTCGACTTTGACATTCCCCAGCCGCGGTTCTCTCGATTGCGCGAGCCGCTGGATATTTTTCATGCCTTTCAGAAATGGGTAGATTTCGGGGTGAATAATCGGATGCGCTGAACCGATTCATGCTCATCCTAACCCCAGCACGTGAACCCACTTTAGCTGGTCCTTGACGGCATTGTAGAGGCGTCTGTCTCCGGTCCAAAAGGCGGAACTCTCTTCTTGTGCAAGAGCAAGGTAAAACGCGTCATAAGCGGTAGGACGATTGAGGTGACATGCCAGATCCCAACCCGATTCTCGAATTCGCGCGGGTTGATGATGGCTGATGTCCAGCGACTCCAGGATGCGGCGCGCTTCGTCCGCCTCGCTCTGAGTTATTTCTTTCCGATAAACCCGATTACGCAGGACCGATGTGGTTTCGTAGACAAAAAGATCGGGAGATATGATCTCGACCCCGGCTTCCGTCCAAGTCTGCCATTGTGCTTGGGCCAAGTCGCTGTCCGGTTCCGGCAGCACGAGTTTCAGTGCCAAGCTTGCATCGACGCAGATCTTAGATTCCACGGTCGCGTTGCGCCCGCAGTTGATCCAAGAGTTCCGCGGAGTCGGGGAGTAACTTTTTCCGCCGGCGACGCATCTTCCCGCGCAGCGCCTGCGCTCGAAGCAAAATATTCAAAGGGCGCTGCGGGGCGGCGGCACGGTTTTCCAGGCGCTCGAGTTTTTCCAGATCCTCGGTGCTAATCAAGGCCGCTTTTGGTTTGCCGCGCGATTCCAATACGACCCGTGTCTTGCCGTACGCGACCTTGTTGATGAGGCTGGAGAGAGTGTTCTTCGCGTGAGCCACGCTGGCCTTCTCAGTAGCCATATTGGCCATAGTAGCCTTGATGGCCACGAAGTCAACCCCCCCCGGGTACCGATGGGGCGGTGCTCTTCGGCCCAATCCCCTCAAACCCTAGTCGCTCGTCCGTCCCGCGATTCAAAGTCAATGAAGAAGGGCGCCGGGGAACCCAATGCCGCCAATGCGATGATGAATACGCAGATCGATCTGGCAAGCATGCTTCCTCCTTAGGTGAAAAAACGAGACCATTCCGCATTGAATGCTCCATCACGGACCGTTTACGGGTGATTGCGCACCCATTGTAAAATCCACTCGTTGGTTTCTTCGGGCGCTTGCCAGAAGAAACCGTGCGATTGTCCTTTGAGGACCTTGTACTCGGCCTTGGGAATACGTTTGGCGAGCACTTGCGCCTGCGCCACGTGATTGCTTCCGACCACGTCATTATCGCCGACCACCACCAACGTCGGCACCGCGACGTCGCCGAGACGATGCGTCGCTTCCCAGTTGTGCCGTGCGATGCAAAGCTGAAGATACTCGGCAAGTCTGGCGTGATACTTCCAAACCATTTCGTAAAAAGCCTGCACCGTGTCTTTTTGTTCTCTGCGATAGGCCGGCGTGAAATAGGTATCCGTGTCGCAGATCTCGTGCTTTAAATATTTCTCAAATCCCATCTCGATGAGGTCGAAAACCAGCCGATAGGGCAGGCCGGGGATACTCTCCGCGCCCTCGCGGGCGGCGGGACCGGAACCGGCGGCGGCGAGAATCAGGCTTTTTACTTTGCCGGGAAAATTGAGCGCCAGCGAAAGTCCGATGCGGCCGCCCATGGAATGCCCGATGATATGGGCGGAGCCGACATTCAGACGCTCGAGCAGCGCGACAACATCAGCCGCCATCTGATCGATAGTACAGACACCCTTGAAGTGAGTGGAGCGGCCGCAGCCTCTCGGATCGTGCACGATGACTTGCAAAGAGCGCGACAGCGGCTCCACTTGCGTGTCCATCCAGACGTTGCCGGAAAAGCCGGTGCCCGGAATGAACACGAGCGCTTCGCCGCGGCCGTGCGACTCATAGTAGAGATCGATTCCAGTGGATATTTTCTCCAAAGGCATAAGCAAGTTCCTCGCTATGTCGAACGGACCAGAGAAAGTATTTCTTCTTAGCAAAGCGGCAATCTCGGTTGCAAGGCGGGAAGCGCGAGATTATACAATCGAAACATCATGCGCCGAATGAACTACACCGCTGCGCTCGTTTGCTCGATCATCGCGGGCTTTTCATGGTTCTCTGCGGAAGCGCAGGAGAAAACCAGAATCGCCTGGGCCGCGCTCAATCCCGCGGCAAGTCCGATGTGGGTGGTGCAGGAGAAAGGATTGTTACGAAAGCAAGGCGTAGACGCGGAGATCATCGGTATCAATTCCAGCCCTATTGCCATGCAAGCGCTGCTCGCCGGCGATCTCGAGGTCATCGTCACATCGGTCACGACTTTAGTGGGCACTCGGCTGGCCGGAGCCGACACCATCATGATTCAAACGTTGGTGCCGACCTTTGTCGATCATATCGTGAGCGCGTCGTCGATCACTGAACTGCAGCATCTCAAGGGCAGGACCGGCGGCGTGAATCGAGTGGGATCGACCTCGGATCTGGGTTTGCGTCTGGCGCTGCGGCGCCTCGGCATCAATCCGGAGTCGGATACCAAGATTATTACCGCCGGCGGCAATCCGGAGCGGCTCGCCGCTCTGTCGCGCGGCTTGATTCAATTTACCATCATGCCCGAGCCGTGGGTGCGCGAAGCCGAGAAGCTGGGGTTTCGCGATTTACTGGATACCGGATCTTTGGCTCTGCCGTTTCATTGGAACGCACTCCTGACGCGCGAGAGCACGATAAAAACCAAGCGCGGACTGATCGCCAAGGTGGTGCGCGCAAACGTGGACGCCATTCATTTTATCAAGACCGATAAAGAAGGCACCAAGGCGATCTTCAGCAAATTCCTGAAACTCAACGACCCCGAAGGACTGGAACGAGCCGCTAAAGCTTATGCGGCGATTTTTCCGATCAATACCATGCCGACACCGGAAGGAGTGAAGACGCTGTTGGACGATATGGCGCCGCGCGATCCCAGAGCCAAAGCCGCGGACCCGCGACAATATGTCGATATGAGTTTTGTGCGGGAGCTCGAGTCGTCGGGGTATCTCAAGCAGCTCTATAAGCGCTGATCCGGCAAACCAAATAGTCGCGAGACGAGCAGGAAAGTCCGGCGCTTCGACGTCAATTACCGGCGAGTATCTCAGGGTTTGCGGGCGGTCATGAGGCTGCCTGCCTCAGTGAGCGGAGAACGCTCTATATCCACGAAGCCTGCGGCGGTGAGCCAGTCTCGGTGCTCACCGTCCGTGTAAGACTCGCCGGAATCGAAGAAGTTGATAAAAGCCAAGTTGAAAGCGACCGCATCCAACGGAGAGAGGCGAGAATCGTCAAGAATTTGACCGATAATGAAGAGCTGTCCGCCCGGCTTCAACACGTCATAGACATTCTGTATCGCACGGCGGGCGTCCTCCGCAGCAAGCACCTGAAGAAACGATTTCACAACTGCGGCATCGTAGGTTCCCGATAACCGACCGTTCACAGCATCCGCCGCACTGACTTTGACTCGCTCCGCCGCTCCTTCCTCGCGTACGATTTTTTCCGTGATCGGCGTCACCGATGCGAGGTCAACGGCTGTCGCCGTAATGTGCGGGCATAACTTCGTAATCGTTATGCTCATTCCCCCACCTCCACAGGCCACATCCAAAAGCGTTTTGATCGATGACAAATCGGCGCTTTTAATTAAAGCACGCGCTGATGGGGCCGCGCTCGCATTTATGTTCCGTAGGAAGGTTTCCAGTTCCTCGGCTGGAGCATTGGAGAAATCCAGCTTTCCGCTTGGCGCCCCGCGACGGATGGATTCGGCGGTTCCGAAATTCTGCCGCCAGCGCATGGCGATGGCCGCGTGCCGATTGCCCATGTACGAAGGCTCGCCCTTCACCAGAAATTTGTTCGCTTCCTCAGTGTTCGAAAAATGTCCGTCCTGCTCGGTCAAGAGCTCAGCTGCAACGAGCAAATAAAGTAGCAGGCGCAATCGTGCAGGGTTTACACCGAGCGCCGCGGCGAGTTCGTCGGCGGTCATCGGACCGTTCCTCAAAGGCGTGAACAGGTCGAGCTGCATACCTGCGAGCATCGCGAATCCAGCATCGGCGGCGAATCGCAGCTTGCTTATGACTGCCGGTTTGGAACTCACGTTTTCCATAGCGCTCACCTCCACGAAATCGGACTTCAGTACAAGTGGCTTAGGTCTGTCAAGCGTTGTCATTTCCTAGAGTCGGACCACGGCTTGTGAACCAGCGCACCGCCGATCTTCATCCTCTGTACCTGGATGAATCTTGAAACATGTTTGACTGCGTACCACACCGCTGTTAATCCGTATATACAGCTGACGGAGGAATCATGGCCAAGGCATTGACGTCGTTAAGGTTGGATCATCGGCTCGTCAGAAGAGCGCAAAGAGTTTTAGGAGCGAAAAACAGAACTCAGACGATTGAAATGTCGCTGCA
>JBIOXP010000244.1:0-21560 GCA_044869705.1 Binatia bacterium
CAGATGAGCAAGCCGCTGGTCGAACCACTCGAGGGCATCAGTCGGGAAAGCCTCGACGCCGTTCTGCGGACACGAGGTCCTGTCATCAGCGATTTTCCACAGGCCGATTCGCCGGAAGCCGGCGTCAATATTCATGTGCCGGTCGTGCGCGAACAAACGATCATTTACATTCTGACCGCGGCGCTCGAGCCGCAGGTATTTACAGATATTCTAATGCAGCAAAAATTGCCGCCGTCTTGGGTCGGGACAGTTTTCGACAGTCATTACATCACGATTGCCAACACGCGCGACGCGGCCAAATACGTCGGTAAACCCGTGGGACCTTTGCTGCAGCAAACCCGGCCTGCCGCGAGCGAACAATTTCTCAGCGGCAGCAGCAGCGATCAGATCCGCGCCTATGCGGCGATCAGCCGCTCGCATGTCTCGAACTGGTTCGTTGCACTCACGGTGCCGAGCGCGGAAGTGAACGCTATCTTATACCGCTCACTGGCAACTCTCGGGGCCGGTGGCTTATTGCTGATGCTGATTGGTCTCGGCGCAGCGTTTGTTTTTGCCCGGCGCGTGGCTTACTCGATAGGCGAGCTTGCGGCGGCGGCGCATCGCTTGGGACGAGGCGAACCCGCGGCGCTCGCGGGCAAGTTGCCGGTTGCCGAGTTGGACTCACTGGCTGTCGAGATGAGGCGCGCGGGCGAGCTTCTGGCGGAGCGCGAAAGGGAGCGTGACCGGGTCGAAATTGCGCTCCGGCAACACGAGCAGTTTCTCCGTCGACAAGCGGATCTCCTGAATCTCGCCAACGAGGCGATCCTCGCCTGGGAGTTGCGGGGGCCGATTATCTACTGGAACCATGGCGCGGAGCAGCTCTACGGCTATTCGCAAAACGAAGCGCTCGGGCGTTTGAGCCACGAGCTATTACAAACCGAGTTTCCTGATGGACGCGCGCAATTCGAGGCCGAGTTGATCCAACGAGGAGAGTGGACCGGTGAATCGAAGCAAGTGACCAAGCACGAGCGGCACATCGAGGTCGAGAGCCGTTTCAAATTGATCGAGGACCGGGCCGGCAGTCAATTGGTACTGGAATGCAACCGCGACATCAGTCATCGCAAGCAATCTGCACGGCGGCTTGCGACGGAGCACGCGGTGACGCTGGTGCTTGCCGAATCGGAAACACCTCAGTCCGCATGGCGCAAGGTGCTCGAGGTCATTGCCGACGGTCTCGATTGGGAGTTGGCAATGCTGTGGCTGATCAACAAGCAAATAGCCACCCTCGAAAGGGCCGAGGTATGGCAGCATGCTTCGTTGAGTCTTTCGGGCGACGGGAGTCAGTCGCAGCTCGCGCGCGGCGTGGGAATTCCCGGGCGGGTCTGGGCCAGCGAACAGCCGGTCTGGGTATCGGACCTAAGTAAAGAAGCGGAGGTGTTGCGCCGCGGTATTCCGGGAGACGGCGCGCTCCACGGCGCATTTGCGTTTCCGATCAAGATCCGCGGCGAAGTTCTCGGGGTCGTGGCGTTTCTCAGCACCTCTGTCCGGAAGCCGGATGATGATCTCGTCAAAATGGCCCAGGTGCTTGGCCGTGAAATCGGACAGTTCGTCGAGCGCATGCGCGCCGAAGCTGCGTTGCGCCAGAGCGAAGAAAATTTGCGCAATCAAGCGCAAGAGCTCGAGCAGCAACTTTTGGCTTCTGGCCGTTTGGTCGCAGTGGGCGAGCTCACCGCCTCGATGGCGCATGAGTTCAACAATCCATTGGGAATCGTGCTCGGCTTTGCGCAGGGGTTGCTTGCCAATATGGACCCGTCAGATCCCAATTATCATCACGTGCAGATTATCTCGGAGGAGGCCAAGCGTTGCGAAAAGCTGGTGCAGGAGTTGCTGGAATTCGGGCGTCCGAAAAGTGCCGATTTCGCATGGACCGACGTTCAGGAGATGATTCAGAAAACCCTCGACCTGGTCCAGCCGCGAGCGGGCAAAAGCAAGATAGACGCGTATGCCAAGTTCGACGGAGACCTGCCGCAAATTCACGCCGATCCACAGCAGCTGCAACAGGTCTTGTTAAATCTCTCGTTGAACGCCGTCGATGCGATGCCGAAGGGCGGGACGCTTACCGTCGCCGCTAGGCAGGATTCGCCGAATGGCTTGACGATCACGGTGGCGGACACCGGCATCGGCATCGAACCGGATGTACTGCCGAGAATTTTTCAACCGTTTTTCACATCCAAAAAAAGACGCGGCTTGGGCCTCGGTCTGCCGATCTGTGATCGCATCGTCAAGGCTCACGGCGGCACACTTCAAGTTGAGAGCGTGCCCGGCAAAGGGACAACGTTTACGCTTCATTTGCCGATCAAGGGATCCGCCGAGACGAGCGCGCGCGAAGAAGCGACGATGTAAAGCTTTGCTGGGCAAAATTGTCTCGGCAAAAAACTTACCGTTTTAAGATTGAAGCCTCAATCATCGTTCCTAGCTTAGCCGCCGCGCGCCGGTTCTGCGAAGAGCCCCGTCATTCTTCGGTCCGGGAATGCCCGATTGGCTCCGACGCACGGACCGATGTCCCACGGTCCTGCTGATTTGATGAATTCTATAAAATCACACCGACTCGTATTCCAGAAAGGCGTCGGCCACGTTATGGTAAGTACATGAGCCAGGAAAGCACAGAGCAAAACCATAGAAGGCGATCCAATTCGTCGACGGACAGAGCAGAAGCGCCGGCGACGGTAAGCTTACTGGGCGATCAGGATTTTTATCTCTTCAATGCCGGCAGGCATACGCGATTATACGAAAAACTAGGCGCGCACCTGATCAAATCAGAAGGACGAGACGGGACTTATTTTGCGGTTTGGGCGCCCAATGCCGACGCGGTTTTCGTCGCCGGTACGTTCAATGACTGGAGCAAAAAGAGTCACCCACTTCATCCGAAGGGAAGCTCCGGTATTTGGGAAGGTTTTGTTCCAGGCGTAGGGCAGGGGACGCTCTACAAGTACTTTATTCATTCCCGCTTCATGGGTTACCGGGTGGAGAAAGCTGATCCGTTTGCGACCTTCAACGAGATTCCGCCCAAAAAAGCCTCAATCGTGTGGAACCTCGATTACACTTGGAATGACCGTGAATGGATGAAGGAGCGCAAATCGCGCAATACCTTGGACCAACCGATGTCGATCTACGAGGTGCATCTGGGGTCGTGGCGGCGCGTTCCCGAGGAAGGCAACCGGTCGCTTTCCTACCGTGAGTTGGCGCCGGCGCTAAGCGAATATGTGCGCGAGATGGGCTTTACGCATGTGGAATTTCTGCCGTTGATGGACCATCCATTTTTCGGCTCTTGGGGTTATCAGATCACCGGGTACTTCGCACCGTCGGCAAATTACGGCACACCGCAGGATTTGATGTTTTTGATCGAGACGCTTCATCAAAACGGCATTGGGGTTATTCTCGACTGGGTGCCGTCCCATTTTCCCGCGGACGAGCACGGGTTGGCCTATTTCGACGGCACGCATCTGTTCGAGCACGCCGATCCGCGTCAAGGCTATCACCCGGAATGGAACAGTTACATTTTCAACTACGGGCGTCACGAAGTGCGAAGTTTCCTGGCGAGCAACGCGCTTTTTTGGCTCGACAAGTATCATGCGGACGGTCTGCGCGTCGACGCGGTCGCCTCCATGCTGTATCTCGATTATGCGCGCCGAAGCGGTGAGTGGGTGCCCAATCGTTACGGCGGCAGGGAAAATATCGAAGCGATCGAGTTTCTCAAGGAACTGAACGGCTCGATCTATGGAAGCTATCCTGACGTGCAAACGATCGCTGAAGAGTCCACGGCCTGGCCCATGGTGTCTCGGCCGGTGTACGCGGGCGGATTGGGATTCGGCCTGAAGTGGGACATGGGATGGATGCATGACACGCTGGAATACTTTTCCCAAAACCCGATTCACCGAAAATATCATCACGACAAACTAACCTTTCGGATGATCTACGCGTTTCACGAAAACTTTATCCTGCCGCTTTCACACGACGAGGTGGTCTACGGTAAAGGCTCCCTGATCGGCAAAATGCCCGGCGATGACTGGCAGCGATTCGCCAATTTAAGATCGCTGTTCGGCTATATGTACGCTCAGCCCGGAAAAAAACTGCTGTTCATGGGCGATGAAATCGCTCAATGGTCCGAATGGCAACATGATCAGAGTCTCGACTGGCTCGCGTTGATGGCTCCTGAGCACGCCGGGATGCGCCGGTGGGTGCAAGATCTCAACGCGTTCTATCGAAACGAGCCGGCGCTTCATGAACTCGATTGCGAGCCCTCGGGATTTGAATGGATCGACTGCCGAGACGCGGAATCGAGCGTCGTAATCCTGCTGCGCAAAAACCGGCGCCACGATCGATTCGTCCTGGTCGCCTGTAACTTTACGCCGGTGCCGCGCCTCAATTACCGCATCGGCGCGCCTATCGGCGGCATGTGGAAGGAATCGCTCAACAGCGATGCCCAGGATTACGGCGGCAGCGGTTTGGGTAATATGGGCGACGTGGAAGCCGCGCCGGTCCCGTGCCATGGACGGAATTTTTCGTTGCCGTTGATCTTGCCGCCGCTCTCTACGGTTTACTTGACCGGTAGCGCTACCGCTTAGCCAGCACATCGATACGGCGCGCATCATGAATGCGGCGCGCGACGAATACAGACGAGGGGATGGCGCTTTTTCTGTTCAGAAGGAACTCACTTGATTGAAGAGAAATTAACCAGAGTCGGAGCGGAATATTTAGGGCAGAATCGCTGTCGGTTTCGAGTCTGGGCGCCGGAGCTCGCGCCCCTCGAACTGCGGCTGCTGAACGGTAATCGGCGAATCCGCATGGAACAGACCGGCCGCGGCTATCACGAAGCGTCGGTTTCCGATGTGCGACCGGGCGAGCGATACTTCATTCGCTTGCCCGGCGACAAAGAACGCCCTGACCTCGCGTCGCGCTCACAACCGCAAGGCGTGCATGGACCTTCGCAGGTGGTAGCCGACGATTTTTCCTGGAATGACCACGGCTGGCGCGGTTTAGCCCTCGAAAGTTACGTCATCTACGAGCTTCACGTGGGACTCTTTACCAGCGACGGAACATTCGAGGCGATCATTCCCGAGCTCGATTACCTCGTCCAACTCGGCATTACCGCGCTGGAGCTCATGCCGGTCGGGCAGTTTCCCGGTCGGCGAAACTGGGGCTATGACGGGGTATTTCCGTTCGCGGCGCAGAACTCGTACGGCGGCACTGACGGTTTAAAGAAGCTCGTCGATGCCTGCCACCGACGCGGGCTCGCGATTATCTTGGATGTCGTTTACAACCACCTCGGCCCGGAAGGAAACTACTTTAGCGACTTCGGTCCCTACTTCACGGACCGTTATCAGACGCCTTGGGGCCGCGCGATCAACTTCGATGGACCGAACAGTGACGAGGTGCGCAACTATTTCATTCAGAATGCGCTCCAGTGGATCGGCGAGTTTCATATCGACGCGCTCCGGCTCGATGCCGTGCACGCCATTCTCGATCATTCGCCGATTACCTTTATCGAACAGCTGGTCGAGGCGGTGAAACGGGAAGCGCTGCGGCTCGACCGCCAGATCTATCTCATTGCGGAGAGCGCCGATAACAATGCGCGTCTGGTAGAGGAGCGCGAGCGCGGCGGATATGCACTCGATGGGCAATGGAACGACGATTTTCATCACTCGTTGCGCACGCTGCTGACGGGTGATCTCGAGGGTTATTATCGGGACTACGGCGACTTCCGCCAACTGGCGAAAGCCTATCGCGAAGGCTTCGTCTATTCCGGCGAGTATTCCGAATTTCGTCGGCGCAGCCATGGCAGCAGCTCACGTAGGATCCCGCCACGCAGTTTTGTCATTTTCGCACAAAACCACGATCAGATCGGCAATCGCGCCGTGGGCGACCGTCTGAGCGGCAACGTTACGTTCGAAGATCTGAAGCTCGCGGCGGGACTGACCCTGCTTTCGCCATTTATTCCATTGCTCTTTATGGGTGAAGAATATGCGGAAGATGCGCCGTTTCCCTATTTCATCGAGCATTCCGATCCCGAGTTGATCGAGGCGGTGCGGCGCGGCCGCCGGAGCGAGTTCGAAGCCTTCGCGTGGCAGGGCGAGATTCCCGATCCGCAGGCGGAAGCTACGTTTTTGAGCGCAAAACTTCGCCGAGATCTCCGCGCCAAACATGAGCACCAATCTTTGTTCGAGTTTTACCGCACTCTGATCGAGCTTAGAAAAACGCTTCCGGCTCTGCGGCGCCTTGACAAGGAGCGGATGAGAGTCATTGCGCGTGAGAACGAGAAAGTTTTGCAGATCGAGCGCTGGGAGGGCCACGACCGAACTCTCCTCATCGCCAACTTCAACACGACACCGCAGACCGTGCCGACCGAGCTGGCGGGCCCGGGTTGGCGCAAGCTCCTCGATTCCGCCGAGGCAAGGTGGCGCGGCCCGGGAACGTTGCTCGATGATCAGATCGAAGGACGAGAGTGCAACCGGATCAAGCTCGTGCCGCGGTCGTTCGGATTATTTCACTGCCAAAGGATGTAACTATGAAGCTATGGCCAGGTAAGCCCTACCCATTGGGCGCGACGTGGGATGGCGCAGGGGTCAATTTTTCGCTGTTTTCCGAAAACGCGACCAGAGTTGAGCTTTGCTTGTTCGATCGCAACGACGACCGGCGGGAAGTTCGGATCCCAATGAGAGAACAAACCCATCAGGTTTGGCACGTTTATCTGCCGGAAGTGCGCGCGGGACAGTTCTACGGCTATCGCGTGCACGGCCCTTACGAGCCCCAACAAGGTCATCGTTTCAATCCGTCAAAGCTCCTCCTCGACCCCTATGCCAAAGCCATTACTCGCACAATCCGCTGGAGCGATGCTTTGTTTGGTTACCGGATCGGCGACCCCGAGGCGGATCTTTCGTCTGACGATCGCGACAGCGCTCCCAACATGCCGAAATGCGTTGTGGTGGATCCCGCGTTCAGCTGGGGCAATGACGTGCCGCCATCGATCCCGTGGCACAAGACCATTATCTACGAGCTCCATGTGAAGGGTTTTACGATGCGCCATCCAGCCGTGCCCCCGGAATTGCGCGGCACCTATGCGGCCCTCACCGTTCCGGAGGTGATCGATTACCTCAAGGCGCTTGGCATCACCGCAGTCGAGCTGATGCCGGTGCACCAATTCATTGCCGACAAACATCTGGAAGACCGCGGCCTGACCAATTACTGGGGCTACAACTCGATCGGCTTCTTTGCGCCCGACGCGCGCTATGCAAGCAGCGACGTCGCCGGCGAGCAGGTGGCCGAGTTCAAAAGCATGGTGCGCGCGCTACACCGGGAAGGGATCGAGGTGATCCTCGATGTGGTTTACAACCACACGGGCGAGGGAAACCATCTGGGACCGACGTTATGCTTCCGCGGCGTCGATAACGCTTCATACTATCGGCTCGTACCCGAGGACCGGCGCTACTACATGGATTACACCGGCTGCGGTAATACTCTCGACATGACGCATCCGCGCGTGCTGCAGCTGATCACCGATAGCCTGCGCTACTGGGTGAGAGAAATGCACGTCGACGGATTTCGTTTTGATCTGGCATCCACCCTGGCGCGAGAGCTCCACGACGTCGACCGTTTGGGCGCGTTTTTCGACATTATCCAGCAGGATCCGGTGATTTCCCAAGTGAAGCTGATCGCCGAACCATGGGATCTTGGGCCGGGAGGTTATCAAGTTGGCAACTTTCCATCGCTCTGGGCCGAATGGAATGCCGCTTATCGGGACACGGTGCGACGGTTCTGGAAAGGCGATAGCGGCCAAGTCGGCGGTCTCGGTTATCGTCTCACCGGATCGAGCGATCTTTACGGCCACAGCGGCCGGCTGCCCTATGCGAGCATCAACTTCGTCACCGCGCACGACGGTTTTACATTGCACGATCTGGTCAGTTACAACGAAAAGCACAACGACGCCAACGGCGAAGACAACCGCGATGGCCACAACGAAAACCTGAGCTGGAACTGCGGCGCCGAGGGAGAAAGCGACAATTCGGAGGTTCTCGCGTTACGGGAGCGGCAAAAAAGAAATTTTCTCGCGACACTCTTTTTGTCCCAAGGCGTGCCGATGCTATTGTCGGGCGACGAAATCGGCCGCACACAAAAGGGCAATAACAATGCTTATTGCCAGGATAATGAAATTTCCTGGGTCGATTGGAAGCTCGACAAGCCGCGCCGCGAGCTCCTGGAGTTTACTCGATGCGTCATTCGGCTGTTGAACCAGCATCCGGTGCTGCGGCGGCGCCATTTTTTTCAAGGCCGGCGGATTCGCGGCTCCGAAGTCAAAGATCTTGCCTGGTTTCGTCCTGACGGAAAGGAAATGACGGATGAAGACTGGAACAATTCTGAGACCCGCTGTTTTGGTCTGCGTCTGGCGGGGGATGCGATCGAAGAGCTGGACGACCGCGGAAATCGGATTGTCGATGACACGCTGCTGATTCTTTTGAACGCATACCACGAGGCGATTCCGTTCACGCTGCCCGCACATCGTCGGAAAGTTCGTTGGGAAGTGGTCATGGACACCAACGACCCTCAGATCAGCAAGACCGCGCACCGGTATATGCGCGGCGGCGATAGCTACGATCTCAAACCGCGCTCCCAGGTATTGTTGCGCCTGCCCAAACAGGTGGAAGGGGAAAACGGCGGCGAAAATCGCGCCGCGTCCCGCCGTGCGCGACACAACGGCGCGGCGCTCAGCGAAGCGGCGTTATGAGAATTCCCGCGGCAACGTATCGGCTTCAATTTACGCCGGATTTCGGTTTTGGTGCTGCCGAGGCGATGCTGCCTTATTTGCATGAGCTCGGCATCACAGACATCTACGCTTCGCCGATTTTCTATGCCCGCCCCGGAAGCCAGCACGGCTATGATGTCGTCGACCCGAATCAACTCAACCCCGAGCTTGGCACCGACCAGCAGTTTGATTCCCTGGTTGCTTGTGCCCGACGACTTGGCTTGGGTTGGCTTCAAGACATCGTGCCCAATCACATGGCCTACGATGGTCGAAACCGCATGCTCATGGACATTCTCGAGAATGGCCAGGCCTCACCCTTTTTCGATTTCTTCGATATTGATTGGCAGCATCCGTATGAAAGCATGCGCGCCAAGATACTGGCGCCGTTTCTGGGGGGGTTCTACGGAGAATGCCTGGAGCGAGGAGAAATTCAGCTACATTACAACGAGCACGGCTTCGGTCTTCGCTATTTTTCTTTGCAGCTTCCGCTCACCGTCGAATCCTACAGCGAGCTGTTGACCCACAATCTCTATTCGCTCAAAAAACGTCTCGGCGCTCAGGATCTCGATTTCATCAAATTCCTCGGCGTTCTTTATGCGCTCAAAAATATTCCAGCGACACAAGAAAACGGTGACCGAGCCGACCAGATCCTGTTCGTCAAGCGCATGCTCTGGGAGCTCTATAGCGGCTCGCCGGAAATCAAAAATCATCTTGACGCCAATCTGGCCGCGTTCAATGGCGTGCCCGGCAACTCCGAAAGCTTCAACCTTCTCGATCGCTTGTTGTCGCAGCAACACTATCGGTTGTCGTTCTGGAAGGTTGCCGCCGAGGAGCTCGATTATCGCAGATTTTTCAATATCAATGAGCTGATTTCGCTCAGGGTCCAAGACGAGAAGGTCTTTTATTACACTCATCGGCTGATTTTAAAGCTGGTCGGCGAGCGCAAGTTCAGCGGGCTCCGTGTCGACCACGTCGACGGCCTATACGATCCGGCGGGCTATCTCGAGCGGTTGCGCCGAGAAACGGACGATATCTACTTAACGGTAGAGAAGATACTCGGCGCAGAGGAAGATCTTCCTGAATCCTGGCCGGTCGAAGGCACGACGGGTTACGACTATCTCAACGCGGTGAACGGGATTTTTTGCGCGCGCGACAATCAGCACAAACTAAGCCATATCTATGAACGCTTCACCGGATTGCACGTGTCGGGATGGTCTGTCATCACGGAAAAAAAACGGCTAATCATCGGCAAGTACATGGCGGGAGACATCGAAAACCTCGCCTACTTGTTGAAACGGGTATCGAGCCGGGACCGCCACGCCGCCGACGTGACGCTTTACGGCCTAAAGCGGGCGCTGGTCGAAGTGCTGGCCTTTTTCCCGGTTTATCGGAGTTACGTGACATCAGCCTCGTTCAGCAGCCAAGATCGAACGCAGTTGCTCCGGGCCGTCCGGGAAGCCCGGGAAGCCAATGCCGGCCTGCGTCTCGAATTGAATTATATCGAACGCTTTCTGCTTCTCGATTTCGCCGATCCGTCGAATGTGGAAGAAAGGGCGCGCTGGACGGAATTCGTCATGCGTTTTCAGCAACTGACCGGACCGCTGATGGCGAAGGGAGCGGAAGACACCGCTTTCTACGTTTATAACCGGCTGCTCTCGCTCAACGAAGTGGGGGGCGAGCCCGACCGGTTTGGCTGGTCGGTCACGGACTTCCATGACTTCAATCAACATCGCAGCGCGCGCTGGCCGCACGCGATGAACGCCAGCGCGACGCACGACACCAAACGCGGTGAAGACGCGCGCGTTAGAATCGATGTGCTCTCGGAAATCCCCGCCGAATGGGAAAAAAATCTGCGCGGCTGGAGCAGAATAAACCGCAGCAAGAAGGTCACGGTGCGCGGAGCCGAAGCGCCGGACCGCAACGACGAATACTTTCTCTATCAAACATTGATCGGCTCCTACCCGGCGGACAAACCGCACGATGCGGAATTTGAAGAGCGCTTGACCGGCTATCTGATCAAAGCGGTCCGAGAAGCGAAGGTTCACACGGAGTGGTTGCAGCCGGACTCGGCGTATGAGAAAGCTTTTAGCGATTTTGCCCGGCAAGTCCTTGCGCGCGATGAAAGCCAACCGTTCATGAACGGATTCGGTCCTTTCGTCAAGAAAGTTGCTTATTGCGGAATGTTCAACTCTCTCGCGCAAGTGCTTCTCAAAATCGCCGCCCCGGGAGTTCCGGATATTTATCAAGGGACCGAGTTCTGGGACTTGAGTTTTGTTGATCCGGATAACCGCCGACCGGTGGATTATGCGGCGCGGCGCCGCTATCTCGAAGAACTCCGCGCGGCAGAAGCAAAGGACCGGGCTGGTTTGCTCGGCGATCTGCTCGCGTCGTGGCCGGACGGCCGGATTAAGCTTTATGTGATGCACAAGCTGCTCGATTTCCGCCGCGCGCACCAGGAAATCTTTGCCGAAGGCGACTATGTTCCGCTCGAGGTCACGGGAGAATCGAATCAGGCGGTGTGCGCGTTCGCCCGGCGAAAAAATCAGGCGTGGGTGATCGCGGTCGCGCCGCGATTGATCGGCAGCGCGGTTTATAACGGGATGGTGCCGCTCGGAGATAGTTTCTGGAGCTCGACGGCGCTGAGCTTGGGCGCTGAAATGCCAAACCGATGGCTAAACGTCATCACCGGAGAAGATCTCGAGTCGAGCCATGCGGGGGCAATCCCGGCTTTGTCGCTGTCCCGCATTTTTAGTCATTTTCCTGTGGCCTTGCTGTACCAGGAGCAAGTTTCGACGCGATCGAGCCTCAGAGAGGAAGATCTCCATGCAGCCGGTGTTCAACACAGCACCACCTGACGGCACAGGCCGAGTCATTATTGAAAATGTCGCGCCGGAAATCGAGGGTGGGACTTTTGCCGCAAAGCGCGTGCGCGGCGAGCGCGTGATTGTCGAAGCGGATATTTTCGCCGATGGTCATGAGGTGATTTCGGGGATGCTGCTGTTCCGCCGCGAAGCGGAAGACCAGTGGCACGAAACACCGCTCAAATTTGTCGTGAACGATCGCTGGCGCGCCGTTTTTCGCGTCGACGAGATCGGCCGGTACCGTTTCACGCTTGCCGCATGGATCGATCGCTTCCAGTCGTGGCGGCGTGATTTGCAGAAGAAGGCCGAGGTCAATGAGCACAGCGAATTGGACATGCTCACGGGCGCGCTCGTGATCGAACAGGCGGCGAGGCGAGCTTCCGGCAGCGATAAAAAAAAACTCGCCGAGGCCATTGAGCTTCTGCGCAGTAAGGATACGGCATTGTCGAGCCAGCTCGCGGCGGCGCTAGACGATGATTTGCTCGAGCTGGTGGGACGTTATCCGGATCGCGGTGCAGAAACGCGCTATGACAAGGAACTCACGCTCGTCGTCGACCGCGAAAAGGCGCGCTTCAGCGCATGGTACGAAATGTTTCCACGCTCTTGCGCAGCGAAAGCCGGCGTCCATGGCACCTTCAAAGACTGTGAGCGTTTGCTTCCCTACGTAGCCTCGCTGGGTTTTGACACGCTCTATTTGCCGCCGATTCACCCGATCGGTTATACGCATCGGAAAGGCAAGAATAACTCGACCACCGCGGCTGCGGGTGATCCAGGTAGCCCGTGGGCGATCGGTTCAGCGGCGGGCGGCCATAAATCGATTCATCCCGAGCTGGGCACGCTGGAAGATTTTAGAAAGCTCGTGACGAGCGCGGAGAGCCTCGGCCTCGAGGTCGCGCTCGATCTCGCCTATCAGTGCAGTCCCGATCATCCCTACGTGCGCGAGCACCCCAAGTGGTTTCGCTGGCGTCCGGACGGCACGGTTCAATTCGCCGAGAATCCGCCGAAAAAATACCAAGACATCTATCCGCTCGATTTCACCAGCGAGGAGTGGCGCGAGCTATGGGAGGAGTTAAAAAGCATCGTTGATTTTTGGCGCGACCAGGGAATCCGCATGTTTCGGGTGGACAATCCTCACACCAAACCCTTGCCGTTTTGGCAGTGGCTGATCGAGACCGTGAAGCAAGATGATCCCCAGGTTATTTTTCTCGCCGAAGCTTTCACCCGCCCGAAGGTGATGTATCGCCTCGGCAAGCTCGGGTTCACGCAATCGTACAGCTACTTTACCTGGCGCAACACCAAGACCGAGATCACGGAATATTTTCAGGAGCTCACGCAAACCGAGGTGCGAGAATACTTCCGTCCGAACCTGTGGCCGAACACGCCGGATATTTTGCCGGAATACTTGCAGTTCGGCGGCCGCGCTGCGTTTATGATCCGGCTGGTGCTCGCAGCCACGCTCAGCGGCAATTACGGAATCTATGGTCCGGCCTTCGAGCTGTTGGAAAATCGTCCACGCGAGGCGGGAAGCGAAGAGTATCTCGATTCGGAAAAGTACGAGATCAAGCAGTGGAACCGGGAAAGCGCCGACAGTCTGAAAGATTTTATCGCGCGCATCAACCGGATTCGCCAAGATAATCCGGCGCTAAGGTGCGATGAGAGCCTGCGCTTTCATGACATCGATAATGAGCAGATGATCTGCTACACGAAGCGAACGGAAGAGCTCAGCAATATCATTGTCGTGGTGGTGAATCTCGACCCGCATCATGTGCAGTCGGGCTGGGTCAACATTCCTCCGGAGCCGCTCGGCCTCGGCGCGGCCGATTCTTACCAAGCGCACGATCTCCTGACCGGCGCGCGATTTCTTTGGCATGGCGCAAGAAACTATGTTCAGCTCGATCCCAAAAACGGGCCCGCGCATATCTTGCGTCTGCGGCGGCGTATTCGCCGCGAGCAGGATTTCGATTATTTCATGTGAGGGCTATGCAACGCGCAAAACCAGCGAGCGAAGACTACGCTTTGGACGATGATCCACTTTGGTACAAAAACGCAGTCATCTATGAGGTGCATGTCCGGGCATTTTCGGACGGCAATGCCGACGGCATCGGCGATTTCAAGGGGCTCACGGAAAAGCTCGATTACCTTGCCGATCTCGGCGTGACCGCGTTGTGGTTGCTACCCTTTTATCCTTCACCGTTGAAGGACGACGGCTACGACATTGCGAGCTACACGGAAATCCATCCCGATTACGGAACCCTCAAAGACTTTAAAATTTTTCTCGCCGAAGCGCATCAGCGCGGCATCCGAGTAATCACCGAGTTGGTTCTCAACCACACCTCGGATCAACATCCCTGGTTTCAGCGCGCGCGACGCGCGCCGGCGGGCAGCAAAGAGCGCAATTACTACGTCTGGAGTGACAACCAGGAACAGTACCAAGAAGCGCGCATCATCTTCAAAGACTTCGAGACTTCCAACTGGGCATGGGATCCTGTGGCCAAAGCCTATTTCTGGCATCGCTTCTATTCGCATCAGCCGGATTTGAATTTTGCCAACCCGGCAGTCAAGGCGGCGATTTTCGAAGCGGTGGATTTCTGGCTCGAGATGGGCGTCGACGGATTGAGGCTGGACGCGGTGCCTTACCTCTTCGAGCGGGAAGGGACAAGCTGCGAGAATCTGCCGGAGACGCATCAGTTCTTGAAGGATCTGCGCCGCCACATCGATGAGCAACACCGCAATCGCATGCTGCTGGCAGAGGCCAATCAGTGGCCCGAAGAAGCCGTGACCTACTTCGGCGATGGCGATGAATGCCATATGGCATTTCATTTTCCGGTAATGCCGCGCATCTTCATGGCGGTGCATATGGAAGATCGCTTTCCGATCGTCGATATTCTCAACCAAACTCCGGAAATTCCGGCGAACTGCCAATGGACGTTGTTTCTGCGCAATCACGACGAGCTGACCCTCGAAATGGTCACCGATGAAGACCGCGATTACATGTACAAGGTCTACGCCAGCGATCCCAAGGCGCGTCTGAACCTCGGCATCCGCCGCAGGCTTACGCCGTTATTGGGCGGCAATCGGCGCAAGATCGAACTGCTGAACGCGTTGCTTTTTTCTCTGCCTGGCACGCCGGTCATCTACTATGGCGACGAGATTGGCATGGGCGACAATATCTATCTCGGCGATCGCAACGGCGTGCGCACGCCGATGCAGTGGAGTGCGGACCGAAACGCGGGCTTTTCCCGCGCCAATCCCCAGCGGCTTTATCTTCCCATTATCATCGATCCCGAGCACCACTACGAAGCCATCAACGTCGAGGCGCAGCAGCAAAATCTAAGCTCACCGCTGTGGTGGACGAAGCGGCTGATTCTGTTACGCAAGCGGTTCAACGCCTTTAGCCGCGGCACCACCGAGTTTCTCTTTCCCGAAAATCGCAAGGTCTTGGTATTTATTCGCCGGCTCCAGGATGAGATCATTCTGACGGTGGCCAACTTGTCGCGCTTTGTGCAGTGCGTGGAGATCGATCTCTCGCTGTTTAAAGGCGCGGTTCCCGTCGAGCTGTTCGGACAGACTGAATTTCCGCCGATCGGCGATCTGCCGTATTTTGTTACCCTCGGGCCGCACAGCTTCTACTGGTTCAAGCTCGAGACCGCTCCGGCGTCTGCGGGCCGTAGCACGGAGGAAGCGCCGCTCGCTTCCTTGGAGGTCGCCGGCGGCTGGGAGCAGATTCTGAAGGGCAGCGGCAAGTCGGCGTTTGAAAAAATCCTCCCCGCTTATCTCAAGAATTGCCGCTGGTTCGGCGGCAAGGCGCGGAAAATCCGCTCGGTCGCGGTATCCGAATCGGTGGCCGTGCCGCTCGATGAGGAGAGCGCGCTCTTCACGGTGATCGAGGTCAGCTACAGGGAGGGTGAGCCCGACTACTACTTCTTGCCGCTCACGTTTATCGTGGGAGATCGGGTGACGGAATTGACCCAATCGTCGCCTCAGGCAGTGGTCGCGCGCCTCAAAGCGCGCCGTAGCGGCGCGAGCGTGGACGGCGTTCTCTTGGATGCGCTCTACGATCGCATTTTTCTCAAGGCGCTTCTCGAAGCGATCTTCCGGCGCCGGACTTTTCAGGGCAAGTCGTCGGAAATTTCGGCGCTGCCGTCGAAAGTATTCCGAAAGCTAAGCGGAGCCGAAAAAGATCTGCCGGAACCGATTCCGGCAAAAAGAGAACAAAGCAATACTTCCGTCGTCTACGGCGATCGTTTCATCCTCAAAATGTTCCGCCGTTTGCAAGAAGGCGTGAATCCTGAATTGGAGATCGGCAGTTTTATCACCGAGAAGACTTCGTTCGAACATGTTCCCAAGCTCGCCGGCAGCTTTCGCTGGAGCCGCGGGACTCGCGGCGCGACCTTGGGGGTGTTGCAAAGCTGGATCCGCAATGAAGGAGATGCCTGGCGCTACACGCTCGATTATCTTGGCGACTTTTTCGAACATTGCTCCACGGTGGGCGAAACTCCGGCGAGCTTTTCACGCCCGGCTCGACATCTCTTGGAGTTCGTCGGTCACGAGTTGCCGCTCGGGCCGCGGGAGTTGATCGGATCGTATCTGGCATCGGCGCGCCTGTTGGGCCAACGCACCGGTGAGCTTCATGTCGCGCTCGCTTCCGATCGTGCCGATCCTAATTTCGCGCCCGAGCCGTTTACGCCATTTTATCGCCGCTCAATCTATCAGAGCATGCGCACCGCTGCGGACCGAACCCTCACTTTGCTGCGCGAGCGGATAAAGAATTTGCCCGACGAGATTCGCGCCGATGCGGAAAAGATCCTGACACTCAAGAGCGAGATCTTTGGCCGGTATCGGTTTGTCATCGAACAAAAAATCACCGCGGCGCGCATTCGTTGCCATGGTGACTATCATCTCGGCCAGGTGCTTTTCACGGGCAAAGATTTTGTCATCACCGATTTCGAGGGCGAGCCGACGCAACCGCTAGGCGAGCGGCGCGCCAAGCGCTCGCCGTTGCGTGACGTCGCGGGCATGCTGCGGTCGTTCGAATATGCGGCGCTCACGGGATTGAGAAGCGGTGATTTCCGTCCGGAACAAGTTTCCGCCCTCAAGCCGCTGGCCCACACTTGGGTGTTTTGGGTGTCGGTCGCTTTTCTCGAAAGCTATCTGGAAGCCAGCCGCAGCGGGGGATTTTTACCGAGTGATGTCGAAGAACTGAAAAACCTGTTGGATCTCTATCTGCTGGAGAAGGCCGTGTACGAATTGCGCTACGAACTGAACAATCGGCCCGATTGGGTGCCTGTGCCAATCCAGGGAATCATCGAAATGTTACACGCTCCGCGAGACTGATCACCGATCGCGCCCGTTTTACCCTTTGTCCGCTTGCTCGCGTGAAACCTTGCGCACCGAGACCCGGAGTGTCTGAGGGTCGAGTTCGCGCAGCGTCAAATCTTGGGGATGCTGAACGTTTTGCTCCGTAAGCCGAAGCACTTTTCGGCCGGTTTCGGTGGTGGAAAGGTCTACGGTCACTCTGAGCTTACTGGGATCGAAAAAATAAAAAGCTCGCCGCGGTCCGGTGAATGTAGCGTTCACTTGCGCCGGCATAACTTCTTCGACGTGGTAATCGGCGGGAACGTTTTGAACTTGGACGGGCAATTTATAGGTGACTTCGACCGTGCTCGAGCCGGGAATCAGGACGTACCAGAGGCCCACCGCGAGAGAAAAGGTGACCAGCTTGACCACCCAGTTTTCTCGTACCAGCGCAAGCGAGAACGTGCGCCGCTCGGACGACGGATATTTCTCCTGCAGAAACCGGCGCAGCAACAAGCCCAGTTCCTGAATATTGTCAATTTGGCGGAGGCGTCCATTGCGCGCGAACGAGATCGTGCCTCGTTCTTCGGAAACGGCAATGCAGAGCGCGTCGCTCAACTCCGCCAGGCCGAGAGCCGCGCCGTGGCGCGTGCCAACGTTGGCGAGTTGCTGGAAGTCATTGGAAAGCGGCAAGTGAGCGGCGAAGCGCGAGATCCGGTCATTCTCGATGATGACCGCACCGTCATGGCCCGGCGAATGTGGATCAAAAATACTCTTCAACAACGGCTCGCTGATTTTGCCTGCCAATTCGATGCCGCCCATGATGTGGCGATCGATGGGGTCGCGTCCTTCGACCACCACCAGCGCGCCGATTTTCTCCTTGGCGAGATCGGCGAGCGTGCTGACCAGAATATCGACGGCATCGGAGCGGAGCGGCCGGACCGGCTTGGTCGCTAGACTCCAGACGGCAATGCGCTCAAAAATCTGTCGAAGCTCTTCCTGAAAGATCACCACGATGATGATCAAAAAAATCGCGAAGAATCCTTGGAAGAGCCATGCCGTCAACTGCAGATCGAGATAGCGCGCGACAATATAAACGGCCGCAAGGACAAAGATTCCGCGGATGACAAACGCCGCTCGGGTTTGCCGCAGCCATGCGGTAGCCGTGTAAAGCAATACCGTTACGACTAGAATATCGATAACATCGGCAACGCCGATGTTAAAAAATGGCGTGAACATCGCGGTTTTTCTCTCGCTGCTGTATTAAATCACGAAGCGCTGCTGACAGGCAATCGAGCATGCCCGGCGAGGCGAAGGAGCGACGGGTAAAAAGCGATTTGACCGTATCCGATGCGAGTGCTAGCGTGGCCTCGGGTAAGCTGTGAGGCTCATCTGCTCAGTGGAACCGAGGTCGTGCTCCGGAGAAGGAGGAGATCTCATGCGATGTTCGGTCTGGCACCTCAAGTCCTGCGCTTCTTTTCCATCGCTCAGGCGCGTTGATTTCTTGCTCAGCCAGGTGAATGTTTCCAAGATGTACCGCGCACGTGCAGCGGCGCGCGGGCGGTGATCTTATCCGAGTCGATGAGGAGGTAGAACATGGCCATTATCACCATCTACCAGGGCGCATCGGGAAGCGGTGAAGAGCTCGCCGGCGCATTGGCGCAAGCGCTCGGTTGTCGCTGTATCAGTCGGGAGGTGTTGGTGGAAGCGAGCCTGCGCTACGGTATTCCGGAAGCGAAGCTCAGCAACATCGTCGAGCGAGAACCGAACTGGTGGAGCCGGTTTATGGAGAATCTGCAGCCTTACCGGATCGCTCTGCAGGCCGCTTTCTGCCAAATCGCGGTAACCGAGGGGCAAGACAACCTCGTTTACCATGGTCATTTGGGGCACGAGCTCTTGCCCGATTTCAAACACGTGCTCAAGATCTTACTGACGGCTCCCATGGAAAGAAGGATCGAGCAGGTCAAAGCCCGTCAGGGGCTGAGCGATGCCGCAGCGCGAAAATTCATCGATGAAACCGACAAGGCGCGCAGCCACCGGCTCATGGCGATGTTCGGTGTCGACTGGCGCGATCCGAGCCGATTCGACCTCGTGGTGAATCTCGGGCGCATGAGTATCAACACGATCAAACATTTGATTTTGGAAACTCTACGGCAGCCCGGTTATCAGATGACGCCCGGTTCGAAACAGGCCTTCGAGGATTTTGTCTTGGCATCTCAGGTCAAGGCGGTGCTGGCAATGTCGACCGACAGCACGCGGACTCGTCTGGATGTCAAAGCCTCGGCTGGTAATGTCGCAGTCTCCGGCTCGATTCCCAGTTGGGTTTCGGAAGAGACCTTGGTGACGAAAATCAAAACTATTCCAGGCGTGAAAGACGTGCAAACGGACATCGTCAATGTGCCAGACCTGGGTGTGGTCGACTGGCCGTAATCGATGACTTGAACCTCCGCATCCGCCAATTGCCTATGCGTAAGCTGGTAAACGTTATGGTGCTGACCTTCGCGCTCGGGTGGGGGATTTGTGCGAGCGCAGCCGACATGGAAAAACCTCGCCCCTCGATTCCGGACGAGGTCGGCGATGCGTGGGAGCGCTTGCAGCAAGTTGTGCAAGACTGGAGCGATCGTTTCCGCGAACGCTTTGGCGGCCGAGAAAGCCTGGAAAACCGCCCGGTGATCTCGCAAATCCTCAGCCGCAGAGACGCGCTAGGACTCTCGGCCGATCAAGTGAAAAAGCTCGAGCAACTACGGGACAACTTCGAGCGCCTAAACATCCGTAACAATGCCGAGGTCAGGATCGTCGAGCTCGATATTGCCGGCTTACTTGATACTCCGACCGTTGATCTTGCCAAAGTCGAGGCGAAAGTGCGCGAGGCGGAAAAGCTGCGGGGCGATCTGCGCATCGCTCGAATCAGGGCGATCGAGCAGGCGAAAGCGCTTTTGACTCCCGAGCAGCGAAAGAAATTTTACGATACCGCCGAAGCGCACGCGTCCCGAGCCGGACGAGGGCAAAACCCTCCTGCTAGGGAATGAGAATCAGCTTACCTGTAGATTTGCGGTTCTCGAGGAGCTGGTGAGCCTGACGCGCATCCTGCAGCGGCAAAGTTTTGTCGATCCGTAATGTGAGCTTCCCGGCTCGCATCCAATCAAACAGATCGGTGGCGCGGCGCAACAGCTCCGCACGGCTCAGCGTATAGTGCGCCAGGCTCGGGCGGGTGAGAAAGAGCGAACCCTTTCCGGCCAATTTTCCCGGATCGAAAGCTGGAACCGGTCCGCTCGATTGGCCGAACAGCACGAGATAGCCACGCGGCCGGAGGCAATCGAGGCTCTTCTCGAAAGTGCTCGCGCCCACCGAATCGTACACCACATGAACCCCTTCGCCGTTCGTGATTCGCTTCACGTCAGCGAGGAAATCGGCCTGGGTATAAAGGATGATCTCGTCGGCTCCAGCGTTGCGGGCGAGATCCGCTTTGGCTTGCGTCGAAACCGTACCGATCAATTTGGCGCCGAGTAACTTCGCGACCTGAATGAGCAGCAAGCCCACGCCGCCAGCCGCCGCGTGAATCAGCGCGGTCTCGTCTTTTTGCAATCGATAGGTGCTATGCGTGAGATAATGCGCCGTCATGCCCTGCAGCATAATGCCCGCGGCTGATTTTGCGTCGAGGTCATCAGGCACAGGCACAAGCTTGGCCGCGGGAACGACGGCGTACTCGGCATACGCTCCCGGAATCATCGCATAAGCAACGCGGTCGCCTTGCTTTACTTCCCTGACACCCTCGCCGAGCGCATCGACGGTACCTGCTGCCTCGCTCCCCAGAACGCAGGGCCGGGTCATCGGATAGAGACCAGTGCGGTGGTAAATATCGATGAAGTTGACGCCGCTCGCCTCGATCTTGACGCGCGCTTGTCCCGCCTTGGGTTCAGGCATCGGGACATCTTCGTAGGTCAATACTTCCGGGCCGCCGTAACCGTGAATTCGAATCGCTTTCATTTCGAGTTCCTTCGCTTTTGTAATGAATCACCGCTTAGCGCGTTAACAGGACAACTTCAATCGTCAGATTCGCAAGTCTTTTCTCCATAAGTCGACGTGCAGAGGCGGTGCTTGAGCTTCCAAAGTGGAATATCGAATACGGCTTCAACGATCCTCGGTTTTTGAGTGAGCACAGCGGTTTACAATTAAAACGAACCCTACTGACGACCGTTCATTCTTTTCCCTTATCGTTTTACAAAGTGCTCGCTTGCCGAAAAGCCGACCGATCGATTAAACTGCAAAAAAATTTCCACCAAAATTTCTCTGCGATCACATCAGAGTGCCTCAAATGGTTCTACATAATTATGGAAAACAAAACTCCAGTAAATCATCGAACGGCGCGACAGTTGGGTATGAGCAGCAGCTTTGGCAAATGGCGGACGCGCTGCGAGGCGGTATGGACGCTGCCGAGTACAAGCACGTTGTACTCGGTTTGATTTTCCTCAAGTACATTTCGGACGCTTTCGAAGAGCAGCATGCGAAGCTCGAGGCTGAGAAGACGCAGGGCGCCGATCCCGAAGATCCGGACGAATACCGCGCGCTTAGCATCTTTTGGGTTCCGCCCCAGGCGCGCTGGTCGCACCTCAAGGCGCAAGCGAAGC
>JBIOXP010000245.1:0-9033 GCA_044869705.1 Binatia bacterium
GGATGCAGCGATCGACTTTCTCTCGAAAGAGATGCAGCTCAAGCCCATGCACGCGCGCAAAGGTTGGGAGTTTTATACCCAGAACCGGTTTTGGCCACCGGACGGCGACGTGACCATGGAGGGGCTCAAAAATAACATTCGCATCTATGCGGAGCAGAGTGGTGCTAAGGGGCCGCTGCCGAACGCCGCCAAATATGTGGACCAAACGTATTTACGAGATGCACTGAAGGAGCTTGCGCAAAACTGACGGTCGGGTCTAGCGCCGCAACGCGGCGTTGAACTTGGTTTCTTGAACTGGGGTTTCTCCGATGGTATTTCTCGGGAGTCGCCTCACATCAGGACCCATCATACTCGATCCCATCCCAATCCATCGATGAGTATTATTCGAGAGAAACTATTTTGCGAAGCGAAGCCGCACCTAAAAATGCATGAATCGAACTGAGCTCACCAGCGAATTGTATCGACGCCGGCTTGTTGCGGTGATTCGCTCCAAAACTGCGGATGCGGCCCTGGATCTGGCGAACGCTGCGGCGGAGGCGGAGATTCAATTTATCGAAATTACTCTGAGCGTGCCGGGGGCGCTCGATGTGATCCAAGAACTCGCCGTTCGTAAAGATCTGCGCGTGGGCGCTGGAACCGTTTTAGCTCCGCAGCAGGCCGAGCGAGCAATCGCCGCGGGCGCGCAATTTGTGGTCGCGCCATCCCTGGAAATAAACTTGATCGGCATTTGTCACGCCGCGAATGTGGCTTGTTTTCCGGGAGCGGCGACCCCCACTGAGATCATTGCGGCGCATCGGGCTCGTGCCGATTTGGTAAAAATTTTCCCCGCAGACCTAGTCGGCGGCGCGGCCTTTATTCGCCAAATGCAAGGGCCGTTTCCTGAAGTTCGTTTCATGGTTTCGGGCGGCGTGAGCTTGAAGAACGTTTCGGAATACGTGGAAATCGGCGTTACCGGTATTTGTTTGGGCAGCGCCTATCTCGGCGAGCGGCTCGCAAGAGCCGGCAAGGCATCGTTCGTCAGAGAAGTTCGGAAATTCGTCAGCATCGTGAAAAAGGCGCAGTTGCACAAGACGAATTTTGGAAGGCGGCAGTCATGACACACCTTCGTCTAACGCTCGCCTGCGAAGACTACGATCGCACGCGGCCGATCAAAGACGGCATTGTCCGACCTGAAGGTATTGAACTCAATTACTTGACCATGTCGGTGGAAGAGATTTTCTGGCGCATGATGAAATACGAAGAGTTCGACGTCTCGGAGCTCTCGATGGGGGCGTTTTTAACCGCGGCGGCGCGCGGCCATCGACCGTTCGTGGCAATTCCAGTGTTTCCGTCGCGCACGTTTCGTCATCGTTGCATTTTCGTCAACACGGCCGCCGGGCTCCAGCGGGTCGAGGATTTGCGCGGCAGCCGTATGGGCGTGCCGGAATATTCGATGACCGCTGCAGTGTGGCTGCGTGGTTTGTTTCAACACGAATATGGCGTTCACCCAGGCGACATCGAGTGGGTTCAAGCCGGCGAGGAACATCCGGGTCGTAAAGATCGAGTGGATTTCGAGATGCCGCCGGGCGTGCGGCTCCAAAGCCGGCCCGACACCACCCTCAACGCGATGATCGAGCGCGGAGAGATCGAAGCGATGATGTCGCCGCGGATGCCCACCTGCTTTCTACAAGGCTCGCCACGGGTCAGGCGCTTGTTCCCGGACTATCGACAGGTCGAAATGGATTACTTCAGGAGAACCGGCTTGTTTCCGATTATGCACGTGATCGTGATCCGGCGATCGATCTATGAGAAAGAGCGCTGGGTGGCGCAGACGCTCTACAAGGCGTTCTGCGAGGCTAAAGATATTTGCATGCGCGATCTGTACGACACTAACGTTTTGCGCGTGAGTTTGCCCTGGACGTCTGCCGAATACGAGGAGACCCGCAATCTCATGACGGGTGATTTTTGGCCTTATGGCATGGAGCCCAACCGCGCTAATCTAGAGACGCTGCACAACTATTTGTTCGAGCAGGGCCTCATCAAGCAACGGCTTCATCTGGACGAACTCTTTGCGCCGGAAACGACCGAGGCTTTCAAGATTTAGTCGCGCGAGCGCAAAGAAATTTGCCAGTGAAGCAAACGCGGCTAGCGGTAATCGCGCATTCCCCAGGGCGTAAAAATGAGGATTTGTGTCGGCGGCGGCAACGCCGCTTTGCTGAACGTCATCCGGAACGTGCCGAGATATTTGTGGGAATAATTCTTAACGAACATGTCAAGCAAGTAGGTGCTTTCTCTGTAGTGCATCGGGATCGCGATCTTGGGTTTTAGCTGTTGCAGCACTTCGCGCGCAGTGTCGGGCGGCATCGTGAAGGTGCCGCCAATCGGTATCATCGCGATATCGACCTTGCCAAAGGCTTTGATTTGCTCTTCGGTAAGCTTGTGGCTCAAATCGCCTAGATGGGCAATGCACAGAGTTCCAAGATCGAAAACGAATGCCGCGCCCTTTAGAGCATTGCCGAATTGCTGCTGGTATACCGGAACACTGTAGATCAATACGTCGCGCACCGTGGTGCTGATTTTGTTCCATTCAGCGCCGTAATTCCCCAGTCCCCGCAGGATCACAGGTTTCCCTTTGGCGATCTCGACGTAGTTGTGATTCGGATGCTCGCGACCGACGGTGACGACATGAGGCGAAACCTCGGGCGTCGGGTAAAATCCCGGTGCGACCGGATCCGTGATCACTTTCGTGCCTTTGCTCGAGGTAATTTGAAAAAAATTATGTCCGAAAAACTCGATGGTTGCGTCGGGCGTTGCGGCATAGGCCGATCTCGTCCAACCGCCCGCAACATCGAGTTCGCGGCATGCGGAATAAACCGCTTGCGCCGACAGAACTAAAACCACGATCGCGGCCAAGCCGGCTAATTTGTGCATGGAGTTAAGGGGCGCTCAGCCGATGGCTGAGTTGCTCGGCTTTAAAAAAATCAGCCACGTAATCGGTTGCGGGATGGCGCATCAAGTACTCCGGCGTATCCGCTTGCTCAAATTGGCCTTTATGCATGACGGCAATACGATCAGCCAGCGCGATGCCGTCGGCCAAATTATGCGTCACATACAAGGTGGTCAGGCGGTGCTCGCGGTGGAATGCCAGAATCTCGCGTCGCATTTTTAGACGATTCGGGGGGTCGATATTGCTCAGCGGCTCGTCCATCAAGAGCACCCGCGGTGAAGTGACCATGGCGCGGCCAAGAGCTACGCGCTGTTGTTGACCGCCCGAAAGCTCGGACGGTTTGCGCTTAAAAAAACTTTCTTCGATACCTATTTTCCAGGCAAGCGGACGAAGAAATTCCGTGATTTTGTCCTTCGACCATCTTCTGACCCTCAAGGGCAAGGTCAGGTTCGAATAGTGCCGCTCGTCGAATATTTTCATGTGCGGCCATAGCGCGAAATTTTGGAAAATCATCTGTACCCCGCGCTGACCGACGGGGATCGAGTTCACCGGTGCGCCATCAATGAAGATCGTTCCACTGTCCGGTTGTTCCAGTCCTGCGATCAGGCGAAGCGTTGTGGTTTTACCGCAGCCGCTTTCGCCGACGATGACGAGAAATTCTCCGCCGTTGACATCGAGATTGGCTTGATCGACGGCGCTGACCGCGCCAAATCTTTTGGTCAACCTTCGAAGCGAGAGCGAAACCATGGGTTGATGCTATTCGACGTCGTATGAAAAGACAATATGAATGGCCTGGCGAAAAGCATTCGACTTGGTTATCATCGGGAACAAAAGGCGCTTTCTGCAAGGAGGACCTATGGGCGACGTGCTCGGACCGGAAGAATTGATCGAAGACTTGCAGCACACCTTACAGCATCGCCATCCCCGGCCGCATCCCATTCGGCAGCTCTTGTTGAGCGGTCGATTGACCAAAGAACAGCTTCAATGGTGGGCGAGAAATCAGTTTCACGAATTCCGCAACATTCATCGTTTCTTCGGTATTCGCTACCAAAAATGTCCGGTGCCTGAGTTGCGCCGTATGCTCTTGGAGAACATGGTGGAAGAAGAAGGTGAGGATTTGTTTGGCGGAAAATATCCGAGCCATCGTGACTTGTGGGTGCAGTTTGCCGAGGGATTGGGAATCGGTCGCGAGGATATTTTGCACTACGAGCCGCTGCCGGGCATCCGCGCTGCGCTTGAAATGTATGTATCGCTCGTCCAGCAAAGTCATTGGGCGGTCGCGATCGGCACAGGTCTCGTATTCGAAGGAGGCGGACCCAAACGCATGAAAGAGGAAAGAGAAGCGCTCGAGAAATATTATTCCTGGATCCCCTCTAGTTCTTTAGATTTTTTTCGCGCCCATGAATATCATGACGAAGGCCACGGCAACATGGTCATCGACGTGATTCGGCGGCACTGCTTGGAGGAAAAGCTACAGGAGCAAATGCGCGAAGCCGTGAAGCAGCGCGCCGACATCATGTGGCTGCAGAATGATTGCATTTATAACGCCTTCGTCAGACCCGCTCTTTCGCCCGCGACCGTTCGCGAAATCGAAGAACGATTGGAATAGGGGTGCGATCTCCGAGGGCTCGGTTCGACCTCGAGATGCGCTACAAAACGATGCACGACAGAGTCATTGATCTCCGCAGTGATACCGTAACGAAGCCGTCGCCCGCGATGCGCCGCGCCATGGCGGATGCCGAGGTCGGCGATGACGTTTATCTCGAGGACCCTACGGTCAATCGACTGCAGGCACGGGCTGCGGAAATGTTTGACCGTGAGGCGGGACTGTTCGTGCCCTCCGGCAGCATGGGAAATCTGGTTTCGATCATGGCCCAAACGGCGCGTGGGCAGGAAGTGATCTGCGAGGCCGCCGGTCATATTTATAATTACGAGATGGCCTCCATGTCGGCCATAGGCGCTGTTTTGCCCCGTGTGATTCCGGCCGAGGACGGAATCATGAGCTGGAAGCAAGTCGGCGCGGCAATTCGCGAAAAATCCTACGCCCGCGCGCAAACCGCGTTGGTGGCATTGGAAAATACTCACAACATGGCGGGCGGCACTGTTTATCCCACCGAGCTGGCGCACGAGATCTGCGAGAAGGCACACGGCGCCGGGATCAAAGTCCATCTCGATGGCGCACGTGTTTTCAACGCCGCAACTTATCTCGGGCAAAGTGTCGCTGAACTGACTCGTGGCTTCGATTCGGTGCAATTCTGTTTCAGTAAAGGGCTGGGAGCCCCTGTGGGTTCGATGATTGTGGGTAGCGGAGATTTCATCGAGCGCTGTCGAGTCATTCGCAAGCTGCTCGGCGGCGGCATGCGCCAGGTCGGCGTTTTGGCAGCAGCTGCCGCGATCGCATTAGAAGAGGGGCCGAAACGATTACATATCGACCATGAAAACGCGCGTTTTTTAGCCGAGGGGTTGGCATCGTTCCCGCGCATTCGAATTAAACCGGAAAAAGTCCAGACCAATATCGTACTGTTCGATGTCGGTGAAACGGGATGGACCGCAGGAGAGTTTTTGCAGCGGCTCTCCGAACGCAAGGTGCTGGGTGGCCCGGTCGACGCCCGCCGGGTGCGCATGGTGACTCATCTCGATGTCAACCGGGCAGATATCGAGCAGGCATTAACCGTGATCGGGAAGATTGTCGGCGCCGGCTTTTAGACGAAGTCTGGTTATCCCCCGGTGCTTTCTTGCTCGGCTCCCCTTGATCGAACTTAGGCATCGCCTGCAACAATTCGCCGATCTTTCCTGTGGCAGACCAGGCCTGCCGTCTAGTCCTTTGCAGCTGTGCAGAACGGTGCACCCGCCCTTACAGTAGCACAGAGCACGCACCGGTTACGCTTGTTACTTACACGAAAATTGCAAATCACTGGTCAAGCCATGTCGCTCGGCAGAAGTGAATGCCGCGCTACAATAAGGAACCTTAGAGCGGCACGCGGCAGTACGACGGGAATTCTTAGGACGAGCTGTTCAGATTAGAGCGGCCGAAAAGATTCTAACATTGTCCGTAATTGTTGATTGACCTTCTCCTCATTCGCCGACATCGGCGCAATTCTAATTGCAATGACATAGTAGATGTCTCCTTTGCCAACGATAGCGCGCGCGATAATGTCTGCGTTCACGCCCCAAACGGGCGATTCCCATTGCAAAACAGCATTCCGGTGATCAGGAGAAACCGCCATCTTGGTAAGCTGGACGCGTCGTGTCGGACTCTCCTGATAAACAGATGTGTTTTTCCTTCGAAATGGGTCCGCAATTAATGGAGTCACGAGCGTCACGACTACCGCACCGGTTCTGAGCAGCTTGTCGGTTTCCGCCGCTATAAAGTGTTCAACCCCCGACGTCTGATTCGGAATGCGGAAGACCCACAAATTAGCTTTCCCCTGATGAAGCAGTTTGTTGTAGAGAAAAGCCACTACTCCGTCATTGGTTAAAATGGTTATGTTTTGCTCTCCCAACAATCCTGCGGGAAATTTGAATGCCATCGCAGATTTCCCGGGCCTTGTCTCATCGGCACGAGTCTCTGCTTGCACAATCGACCAATTGCTTGGCTCGTCCAACTGAAGTGTAAATGCCGCTTCGCGGTCGGTGTAATTATTGCCGTGAAGCCCGTCGGCTAAAGCTGCCGGAAATGGATTCTCCAAACGCGAGCATCCCACGCGGATATTGCCCAGGAAATGTGTCTCGACCTCTAAGCAGTCGTCGGGTTTGCGCAACAGCAGGAAAAGAATGAACACCAATAGCACCACCACGCCACCAAGTTTCGCGAGGACCAAGTGATGCTTCAAATATTCTTTGATGAGTTTAGAAGCGGGCGAAAAAAACGATGGAGCTATCGACGAATTCGGCTCGCCAGGTCTTACGGTCTTAATGGGTTTTGGTGTGGGGCGCGGCTTCGATGACGGTCTCTTTGTTGTTCCTTTGGTAGCCATTTGAGACGTGTGAATATGGCGCGACTCAGACTTTGGAACAAAAGCAGACTTAAAGAGATTCTGTCAAGCGTTTTGTGATGAATCGACGCTGCTTGTCCGCTTTCTAGTCCATCAGCCCGATAAGTTTTAGGCCTCCGAAGATTCCATACAGAGCGAGCATTACCGATGAGATCACGTAAAGCGCAGCGTTGAAACCGTCGCCACGTTCCCAGAGCAGCGCCGCCTCCAATGAAAATGTCGAGAAAGTGGTAAATCCACCTAAAATACCCGTAGTCAAGAATAGCCGCCATGCCTGAGCAGTTTCGCCTTTATATGCAAACCACCCCGCGAGCAGCCCCATTGCGAATGAGCCACCGACATTCACCAGAAATGTACTGTAAGGATAGTCAGAGCCGAGTAGACGCGAAACCATCACGTTCGTTGCGTGGCGCAGCGCACCACCCAAACCAGCACCGACAAACACAATGAGACAATTAGATAGCTGATGCATGACGGCTCCTCTCTCCAATCAGCGTGAGATCGGAACCGGAGTGCCTCCTACTCACGCCAGGATCGACGTTGCAGTAGGAGTCATCAGCCACGCGGTTGTGATTGGATCGGGAACCCTTACGGCGGGCGGTTCTAGGGGGACTCCATCCCCGTCGACTGTAGACATACAATGAATTTTGTATGAAGCCAAGCAGCGTCGGGTTCGGCATGGCAACGACATGATCGTCTGTCTACCGCGATCTGCCCCGCACTCGTCCAAGAGCGTTTTTGGCGAAATAATTGCAGAGACCATTGAGAGAGGCTGCTTTAATGGTTGCAATTTCTCGGACGCTGATTTTTTAACAGATCGAGCAAGAATGATGAGGGGAAACGGACCGACAAAGTTAGAAAGTTCCTACGGTCGCTTCATTATGTCGCTGCGCGCTATAAAGGGTTGTCGATATGAAATTGCGCGACCATCCATTGGTGAAAAAGCACTGGCCGCCGAAATGGAAGCCCTTTTTCGGATCAACTGCTCCCATCGCGGGAGAGGTCGGCATTCTTGATGAGGTGCGTCCATCTCGGCACGGCACGTGCTGTTTTGTTCTGATGGACAATCGAGGCACCAAATACATCGCAGGCCTGAGCTTCCAAGACGACGGTTTTTGCCGGAAATTCATTGATTTCGCTCGGCGGCAACGGGGAAAGCCAATCGCCAAACTTGCTGAACTCGAAATCTCGTTTGGTTGATTTTCCTTGAATGCGCGCTCGAAAAGCTGAGTACGGCGTGCGCGCGCCGGAACATGCCAGCGTGTGATGCCGTGGTGTCTTGCCCCTACCCCCGCCGCGTTGATCAAAATTACGATTTTTCTCGGCGTCGGAGTGGGTTACTTACGAGGCCGAACAACGGGCGGATCGTGGCGCATGAGCTCCAGAGCGATCCCGCACGCCGGAATCTTCGACCTGGTTTCCTAGTACAGCGGTCGGCGGTCGAATCCCGGTAGGGCTCTGTCAAAAATCCTACCATCGAGCCGTCCGTGGGCGATAGCTATCCGCTTTGTGACCTCATACGGCTTTCGGGCGGCGGTGTACTGCGTTTCTGATTTGAGAGCGGCTCCGCATTTTCTGTTGGCACGACCCCCGACCCGTACTGGGTTGCGTAGACCTGCGTAAATTCTGCGCCGAGGAAAAATATCAATGACGAGTAATAAACCCAGAGAAGAACAGCTATGACAGAGCCGGCAGCTCCATAGGTCGAGCTTATCGCGCTGTGTCCGAGGTAAAGACCGATCAGGAATTTTCCTATCGTGAACAGCATGGAAGTCAGCGCCGCGCCGATCCAGACATCGCGCCATTTTATACGCACGTCCGGTAAAAACTTGTAGATCATTCCGAATAAGGCAGTGATAAGCGCAAATGAAGCGACTATGTCGAGTCCATGGGCAATCACCTCAGCACCGCCAAAAAAGGTACCGATCCATTGCGTCAAGCTGCTAACTACTGCACTCACGACGAGTGAAACTAGTAGTAAGAACCCGATTCCCGACACCATCGCGAATGAGATAAAGCGCTGACGGAGAAAGCCAAATACTCCTTGCCCCGGCTTCGGAGCGACTCCCCAGATTGTGTTGAGGGATGTCTGAAACTGACCAACGACCCCTC
>JBIOXP010000246.1:0-6699 GCA_044869705.1 Binatia bacterium
GGTGCCGTTATTTTTCTCCATTCTCGTCGTTATTTTGTTCAATCCTCTACTGCGCTGGCTCGAGGGTATTATCGACCGTTACATTTTCCGCCAGGATTACGACCCGGCGGCCGTGCAAAAAGAAATCAGTCTCTATCTGCGCAACCTTGACTCTGCCGCTTCTTTAGCCAAGGGGTTTATCGAGCGAATGACGCGCTTTCTCCAAATCGAAGGTGCCATCGTCGTCTATCGATATAAGCAAGCGGCCGCAGATCTCGCCGTAGCTAGCGGCTCCGCTCTCAGTATTCCTGAACAGCGGATCGCCGAGAGCCAAGGCATTCGAGAAATTTGGCCTGCCGATGATTACCGCGCTGTCGCCCGCGCGGAGGTTGTCAACCATCCGTCGTATCAGGAAAACCGTAATGTAATGATGGGCGTATTCGAGCGCTGGCAGGCAGAGCTGCTCATGCCGCTCGTCTACGAACGCGAGGTGCGCGGCGCCGTGGCTTTCGGCGCGCGTCGTTCCGGCCGGGAATACAGCGCGGAAGACTACCGATTGATGGAAACTCTCGTTCAACAATTGGCGCTGTCACTCGAAAATGGGCGGCTCTACGAGGAGTCCCTCCAAGCCTATCGGCGTATTGAAGCGAGCAACCGAAAGTTGATCGAAATGGATCGGCGAAAGAAAGACTTCGTGGCCAACATTTGCCATGAGCTGCGCACGCCGATCAGCACGATCATCGGATTTGCCGAAATTTTGCGGGAACCCAATTCCAAAGCGGACACGCGCGATGTTTTGAATCGTCTGGTCAACAATGGCCAAGAGCTTTCGGATCTCATGGATAACCTGATGAATTTTTCCCGCATGGAAACCGACGCGGCTGCCGCGCAATTCGAGCTGGTGAAACTCCGGGAAATTCTTGCCGGTCTGGAAATGATGACCCAGAGACTTATCCGCGAGCGACCGATTGAATTTGGCATTCACATGGAAGCGCCGGTTGAGACGATCGAAAGCGACGGCCAGAAGCTGCAGCAAATTCTGGTGCAGCTGCTTACGAATGCCCTTAAGTTCACTCAAAGAGGCAAGATCGAGCTATCGATCCGCACGCAAACCGAGCAGGCTCGCGAATATTTGGAAATTGCTGTCGCCGATACCGGCATCGGCATCCGGCAGGAAGACCAGAGAATTATCTTTGAAGATTTTCAACAGCTCGACGGCTCGTCGACGCGTCAGTACGGCGGCACGGGTTTGGGTCTTGGACTGTGCAGAAAACTCGCCGCTGCCTTGGGCGGAGAAATTCGTGTTGCGAGCGAAATTGGGGTCGGCAGCGTGTTCAGCTTACTTTTGCCGATCACGTCCCCGGTTTCGCGAGCACAGACCCTCCTCGAAACACAACCTGGAGTCCTGCAATGATTGCGCATACGAGTTGTTCGTGATCTGATCCGCGTAAAGACCCGGTCCGGACTCTCGCGGAGGCCAATTTATGATGAATCCGGAAGATTTTGTCAGTGAGCTTTTGACGCCCGTTCACGAGTTTTGTCGTTTTCTCGAGGGTCATCCGCCGGCCTATAGCTACATTCCACTGCAAACGGACGAACAGCGCGTTCGCGTGATGCAAAGCCGGCTTTTCAATGAGCTCAGAGCCGCCGACCTCTTCGGCACCTGGCTAAAGACCACACCGGAGCTCGACGTCAAAGCGATCATGGCAGAATCCGCGCATGAGGAGATGACTCATGCCCAGCTCCTGTCGAAGCGAATTCGCGATCTCGGCGCGGAGCCGTTCGACTACAAGCCGCTCCCGGCGCAGATCGCCATGTTCAATGCCATGGAGGGCCTGAACGACACCTGCGAGCGGGTTGCCGGGCTATCGCTCGCCGGTGAAACGGTTGCCAACCACTTGATTCAGATGTGCCTCAAGTCACCCGACGTTCCGGAATGGATCAAGCAGCCGTACCGGAAAATCACCCAAGACGAAGAAGGCCACGGCAGCGTGCCGCAAGGATTTCTCAAACGCTACGCCACGACGGAGGATCGTCAAGACCGCGCGCGCCGCGCCGTGGCAATGCGCATGGTGTTATTCCGGGAGTATCTCGCGAGTCTGGATCGCTGGGCGATCGGCATCGACCGTTGGTAGAGCCGGCGCAGTCCCTGAGGAGTGACGATGAAATTACTATTTTTTGACGATTTCAAACTCGGTGTGTTAAGCGGTGATTCGGTGGTCGATGTTTCGCACCTTGTACGCGAAATACCGCATACCGGTCCCGAGAACTTGATCAGCGGCTTGATTGAGCGATTCGATCAATATCGCAGCGCACTGGAGAAGGCAGCCGGGAGTAACGGCGTGCCGCTACGAACTGTGCGAGTCCGCCCGCCCCTGCCGCGTCCGATCAATATCGATTGCATGGCAGTTAACTACATGGAAGACGGCACGCGCAAGGAGCCGGCGCCGATCAATGCGTTTCACAAATCGCCGACCTGCGTGATCGGCGATGGCGACACCATGATTCTACCCGATGTGCCCGCCGCCATATTCGAGGGCGAAGCCGAACTCGCGGTCGTAATCGGCAAACGCGCCGATAACGTTTCGGCGGCCATGGCGATGGAGCATGTTTTCGGCTACTTGAACTTCATCGACGGTTCTGCGCGCGGCTTGCCGCCGGCGGGAAATACTTTTTATCAAATGAAATCGCGCGCCACCTTCGGTCCCATGGGTCCTTACCTTGTCACCGCAGACGAAATTGCCGATCCCCACGGTCTGCAGGTGCGGCTGTGGAACAACGGCACCCTGATGCAGAACTACAACACCAGCGACATGGCGCATAAAATTCCCCGCTGCATCGAGTGGGTGAGCTCGATTCATCCGCTTGAGCCGGGCGATGTGCTGGCCTGCGGAACCAACCACCGCGGTTTGAATCCGTTTCAAGACGGCGATCAGATCGAGCTCGAAACCGAACCGCTGGGCCGCCTGCACGTAAAAATTCGTGACGATCTTAAAAGAACTTGGGCGCGTGAAACCCGTCTGCAACGACAGGAAAAAGGTCTGGAAGGATTTACGCCGCAGCTCACGGGAAAATATGCGAAGAGATAAAGCAGAGCCGCCGGCCGCGAACTCTGCGTAGTTGGCATCGGAGCAAAGCCTCCTGTGCATGTCGCGCCTGACATCGTGTTCCACGAATGTAGTCCAACTTGTCAGAATGGAGGCATTATGACGTTCACAAGTCTATTGCCGTGCATCATAGGCCTGTTCTTATTCTTCGCCCCACCAGTAATTTCCGCCGATCTCGACCGCAATGCCGTTGATTTCAAGACTGCCGCTGAAATCAAATGGGTCCGCAACGCCGCCGGTACCAACGAATCCGCTGTGTTGTTCGGTGATCCGAGCAAAGCTGGTCCTTACGTCGTCCGCCTAAAGTGGCTACCCGGCAACATGAGCCGGCCGCATTTCCATCCTAGCGACCGCTTTTTTGTTGTCTTGTCTGGAACCTGGTGGGTTGGAACGGGCGAAAAGTTCGACCCTGACAGCACCGTGCCGATGCCGGCCGGCAGCTATGTCATTCATTATGGCGGCAAGGTTCATTACGACGGCGCCAAGAATGAAGAAGCGGTGATACAAGTCTGGGGCATGGGGCCCGCGACTTCAACACCCGCGGAAAAACGCTAGTGGCGTCGAGCGATCTTCAAAGCGTGATCATTAAACTGTTTCTGCTTCTTCTGATCAGCTTGATTGTCCGGCCGGTCTCGGCGCAAGAGACGCGGCGCATCCGTTTTGCCGTTACCAATCCACCCCACTTCCTGCCGATCTGGCTCGCGCGCGACACCGGCATCTTTTCTAAACACGGGCTAGACGTGGAAATCATCTTCATGCGCGGCGGCGCGCTGATTACTATGGGAATCTTGAGCGGAGAATTGCAACTCTCCGGGGTCGGTGCGGAGTCCGTTGTCGCCGCCAAGATCGAAGGTGGAGATGCCGTCCTGCTCGCCTGCCCACTCGATACGGATCTGGTCTATTTGATCGGCCGTCCGGAAATCGAAACGCCGGAGCAACTCAAGGGCAAGTCAACAGCGGTGACGCGGCTGGGCTCGAGCATTCATTTCTATTTGCGCGCGGCGCTAAAATATCTCGGCATGGACGCCGACAAAGATATGACGATTCTGCAACTCGGCGGCGGTCCGGAGATCGCGGCCGCGTTGGAAAGCGGGAGAATAAGCGCGGCAATTCTTACGATTCGATACGCTTTGCCGTTTCTCCAGCGCGGTTGGCCGGTGCTGATCGATCTTTCCAAAACGGATCTCAAATACCCTCCGTCATGTGTCGGCAGCAGCCGAGCCTTTGTGCGCAAAAACCCCAACACGGTCGAGCGATTTCTCAAAGCCTATACCGAAGCGATTCATGTGATCAAAACCGACAACGCGCTGGCGAAGCGCGTTTATGCGAAGGAATACCGCGAGTCCGATGCCGCTGTTGTCGACAAGATCGTGACGGTTTACAGCGGACTTTTTAAACCGATTCCAACCGTCCCGGCAACCGGCTTGGAAAGCGTCATTCATGAGGCTGCGGCGCGAAAACCGTTACCCGGCGAAGCCTTTCGCCAGTCCGACTTTTACAAAGATGACGCTCCGTTGCAAAAAATTATCAAGGAAGGCTGGATCGAACAGCTGCGCAAACGTTGAGGAGTGATCATGCAGATAGAGCTCAATTATCCCGAGCCGGTCCCGATCGAGCTCGATGCCGCAAAAACAATGCTGTTGGTTGTGGACATGGAAAATGAAGACGCCCATCCTGCAGGCAAGCGCTATATGGGGGAAGCCGTCGAGGAAATCATTCCCAACATCGTCGCCTTGCGGCGGCGTGTGCGTCAGGCAGGCGCTAGGGTTGTTCATACCCAGTCTGTGCGCAAGCCCGATGCTCTGGAGTTTACTCTATTCAAAAATGTCGTCAGGAAAGTGGAAGGAAGTTGGGGCGCCGAATTCATCGCTCCGCTGAAACCCGCGTCCGACGAGCCAGTGGTGGTCAAATACACCCACGACTGTTTCTACCGAACCGACATGGAGGCGCTCCTTGAGCGCTTGCATTTCCGCCCCGGCGAAGGGCGCATCATCGTCACGGGAATCGCTGCCCGCGGCTGCGTTCAGTGCGCCGTACTGGGCTTCAGCATCCGTGATTTCAACGTGTACGTGCCCATCGACACCACGACGCAACGGGATCAGAAGGAAAAACTTCAGGCATTTTCTCAATTCATGAGCTTCGGTTATCGTTACAACGTAACGGTTACGCGCTCAGATTTGATCAAATTCAAGGGTTGACGGTCATTCTGAAAAATCGTGCGACACGATCATAGCTGTGGCGCTGCTCACGTCTCCACCCCAGTCGGTCGCGCATAGATCAAATGTGAAATGACCGGCGGCGCGGCGCCGACGTGAAATGCCCGCGCGACCTCCTCAACATCGCGATCGGCAACCGTAACTCGACCATGCTGACGCACATGTTCCGCCCACGACTCGACCACGAAGGTTTCGACGAACCGGCTCGGCGCCGCGGCATCGTTATAAAGACCCCACCGGTAAGCGCCATCGCGCAGTCGCTGTGTACGCACCGCACGCATGGCGGTGACAAAGTTTTCCGCGCGCGCGATCTCGACGGTATATTCGACCGTGATTAAAACCGGCCCCGCATCGGGTTCGGGTTCCGTCGAAAACACCGGTTCCGGCCAATGTTCCGAAGGCGTGAGATCGCTCGTTTCCTCAAAGCGCATCGGGTAACGCAAGGCTACCGCGATGCTCGCGGCCAGAGTGGCCGCGGCGAAAACCAAAGTCATCGATAGCGAAACGCGCTCGGCAATGAGACCCCACACAGCGCTGCCAACCGCCATCCCGCCTTGCGCGACAATTCCATAAACAGCTAATGCCCGTGCACGCACCCATCCGGGTACGGTCACCTGCGCGGCAACATTGAAGGTCGACATAATCGCGATCCAGGCGCTGCCGCCAATAATCATGACCAGCGAAAGAGTGGTGAGGTGCCGCGCATAAATCGGACCGGCCGTCGCGAATGCAAAGAATACGACAGCGCCTGCGAGGAGCCGATCCGTTGAGAGCCGGCGCTCGATTTTCGGCAGCAACAAGCCGCCGCCCACCGCGCCGATCCCGAGGCAACCGAGAATGAGACCGTAACCGGTCGCGTCCAGTCCAAGGTCCTCCCGGACAACGAGCGGCAACAGCGCCCAGAGCGCGCTGCCGCCAAAAATAAATGCGCCGGTTCGCAGCAGCACCCCGTGTACCGGCGGCGAATGGCGTACGTACCGTACCCCCGCGCGCATCGCGCCGAATACATCCTCGGCCGGCAATCCGCTCGGATCGGCCGGCCGCTGCCAGCGATAAAGCACAATCATCACCCCAAGAAACGAGCAAGCATTGAGCACGAACACGGCGCCTGACCCAAAAGCGGCGACCACGGCGCCTCCCAGAGCGGGGCCAACCGCGCGCGCGACGTTGTAACCAATACCATTCAATGTCACCGCGGCTTTCAGGTCTTCCTCTACCAGCTCCGGAATGATCGCCTGCCATGCCGGTGCGTTCATCGCCGCGCCCAATCCGAGCGCGAAGGTCAGCAGCAGCAAACTCCATGGGGTGATCGCATTCAGGAGGGTCAAAGCGCCGAGGAGCGCCGCGGCGCAGAGCATCCACCCTTGTGTCGCCAGTAGCAGGCGCCGGCGATCGAC
>JBIOXP010000247.1:0-4360 GCA_044869705.1 Binatia bacterium
AATTTTTCGAAAACGCTTCGCCGGAGATAACGACCAGACAGTCGATCAACGTCCGGCGGACTCTGCGCCGTGCTTTACTACTCGGATTGCTGTTATCGAGCCTGGCGCTGCGTAGCGCGTTGGCTGGCGGTCCCACCGGCTGGGGAATCGGTTCTTGCCGGGAAGTTACCGCCTTTCCGGCCAATCTCGTGGATCCCGGTGTGTACTGCCTGAGCTACAAGTATATCGATTTTCCTCTTATGTCAGGCGTTCTCATTAAAATCTCAGCGAATAACGTCGTTCTCGACCTGAACGGCGCCACTCTCGATGGGACTCCGAAGCGCAACGGGGCGTTCTCCTGGGGCATTCAGTCGTACGGCCACTCAAACATCACTGTGCGCAACGGCACCATCAGAGGATTCAACTACGGCATCTCGCTCACCGCTCCGCTCGGATACGTCAATACGACGGTCCGACCGAGCCACAGTTTTCTGGTGGAGAATGTCCGCCTCATCGAGAACCGGACCGCGGGTATGGAGGTGATCGGCTACGATAGCGTGATTCGAGGCAACTATGTCGCTCATACGGGCGGCTCTCCGGACCCTGCAATTACAGGCCACGCTTGGGGGATCATCGCAGCCGGCGACGGGCTCCGGCTGATCGATAATGACGTCACGTACACACACGTCAACACCGCCCACAGCGGCGGTAAAACCACGGCGATTTTTCTGTCCGGGGGTGGAAACGCCGCAGTCGTCAAGAATCGCATCAGCGAAGCCGACTTCGGCATCTACAGCGGAGGGCTCAATTGGGGCAAGTACCGTGACAATGTCACAGTCAATGTAACTACGCCTTACACCGGCGGCACCGACGCCGGCAATAACAACTGAGGTGAAGCGCTGCCGTCCCGGGGAGCGGGGAGGCTATCCTGGTGCAGGGTGCGGATGACTTTAAGCTCAGCTGGAGTAGTGGGCGCGCCCGGGGCGAACCCCAGGTGGAATATCGGGCCCTTTGGCCACATGATTGTTTGAGGCAATCAGGCAAAGCGATTTTCCTCGGCGATGCGGATCGAAAATAGTATCTCGAGCATGGAGGAATACCGCCGCCCGTTCCGCAGCCGATGAGAAGAAACACAAGACAAAACAGGTTAGGAAAAAAACGCTAAAGGGACGGTCATGGCGATTTTCACCGGTGAACTTGGACTTCAATTCGTTACGCACCTGGCAAACCATTACACGGTGCCCGATCTAGTCCGATTGGCGCAATTCGCCGCCGACAAAGGCTTCAAAAACATCTGGCTCAACGACAACATCCGCTACCGCGGGCAACTGGTCGTACTGACCGCCATCGCGGCTCGCGTCCCGGTTCAGCTCGGCACCGCGATCATGGTTCCTTACTTTCACAACCCGCTCGATGTCGCGGACTCTCTAGCGGCACTTGCCGAGCTGTGCGAAGGCCGTGAGATTGGTGTCGGCATCGCCCGCGGCGATCTCGGCCAATCGCCGCAGCATGTGCAATCGCTGAAGCCGCTCGCGATGGTCAGCCAAACGGCGCGCTTTCTGCGAGGCGCGCTCGGCGGAGAAGAAGTCGTTTATAGGGATTATCCGTTCCTGCAGGAATATTATCGTCTCAATCCGAACGGAAAATTCCGCCTCGCCTTCAGGCCCAAAGCAGCATTCAAGTTCTACGGCGGCGGCAACGGCCCGCAGTCACTACGCATGTGCGGCCGCGTGATGGATGGATTGATCAGCTCCGGCACCTATATCCCGATGCTCAAAGCGGGTCGGCTGGCGGGAATGCTGGCGACTGCGGATCAAGCGGCCAAGGAGTCGGATGCCGACAAGCATTTGAGAAAAATCTGTGAGCTGAATGTTTCGATTGCAGGCGACCGTGAAAAAGCGATCGATTTTCCCAAGCGCCAGGTCGCTCACTCGATCTTGCAATGGGAAGCCCTGGCTTTTACGCCGCAAGAGTACGCGAAGATGGGAGTCGAGCGTGCGCAAGTGTTGCGGCTCAAGGAAGCATTCGCATCCGGAGCGACAGTCGAAGAGGCAGCCAAACTCGTGACCGAACATATGGTCAAAAGTTATTATGCCGCGGGGACGCCGGAAGAAGTGAGAGATCAGATCATCGAACTCGCCGGAGCGGCCAGCCGCTTCGGCTACGATCACATTGCTTTCGCCAAGCTCGGCCCCGATTACGAAGAAGCGATCAATTTGCTCGCCGATCAGGTTGTGCCCGCGCTGCGATAGCCTGCTCGACGTTTCCAAAAATGGATGCGCGCTTCGACGGATGAATGACTGTTGTCGCTATTGCTGCTTTTCTCGTCTGCCGTGCCCGCTACGAATAAGAGCTCCCGAACTGCGCTGCCGCGAATGATAATTCATTCTCTAAATAGAAAACCGCTATTACGGTAGGAGCGGCAAGTGAGCGTGAGGGGTGAGTGGTAAGGGGTGGCGTACGGCGCTCAGTTCAAATCCTTCGATACGGCCGAAGCAGCCTATTCGGCGGCTCCGGGTCGCAATCGAGTCAGAGGATGGAAAAAAAGCTTAGGCGTGAAACTCAAGGTATGAGAAGATCGGAATCCCGAAAGACATCGCGATGATAAGCGTCAGCGTCCGCGAACCCGCGGAGTTGACAATGCCGAAACATTAAAAGGCGGGAGCGAGCGGTGGAGAGCGAAGAGAGATGCCCATCAAGGCGTCAACCAGGAGGGAACAATGGAGTATCCAGTTGTCCGGCAGGAAACGCGTCGCCGAATTCTGCGGCTGTCCGTGGTTATCGCGCTTTTGTTCTTGTTGATCATTACCAAGCCGTTTGTCATCGTGCGCGCCGGCGAAGTTGGCGTGATCTATAGTTTCGGATCGATCATCGGTCAAGTTGAAGAGGGTTTTCACCTGATTGCGCCGTGGCATTTCGTCACCCATACCAATATCCGGGTGCAGCGTGCCGTTCTCGACAGACTTCAATCCTTCAGCCAGGAAACGCAGGACGTTTTCGTGCGCGCAAGCTTGAACTTCCAAGTCTCTCCTAAAGCGGTGCAGAACCTGTTTCGCACGGTGGGTCCGGACTACTACCATGTGCTGATCGAGCCCCGGGTGGCGCAGAACTTCAAGGACGAAACCGTCAAGTACCGCAGCGTCGACATCGCTCCCAACCGCGAGAGTATCCGCCAAGCGGTACGCGCCAAGCTCGAAAAAGAGCTCTCGCCGTACTCCATCCATATAGTGGACCTGCTGCTCGACAACGTCGACTTCAGTCAGGAGTTCAAGCGCTCCATCGAAAACAAGCAGATCGCCACCCAAAAGGCACTCGAAGAGGAGCAGCTCGTGGCAGCGGAAAAGTTCAAGGCGCAGCAGAGGGTCGAAGCGGAGAAGGGCGAAGGCGAAGCAAAGCTAGCGCGCGCGGAAAAGGAAGCTTTGGCGAACCAGAAGTTGGCGGCCTCGCTCACACCGCTGCTTGTCCAGCAAGCGATGATCGACAAGCTCAGCGCCAAAATTCAGCTGATGGTAGTGCCGCAGGGACAAAATTTTCTCATGCAGTTACCCGGGAGCGGCGGCAAGTAGACCATCAGGTTGATGCCACGAACCACTATGAAAACAAAATAAGAAGATCGATGCGGGAGTAAAGAAGGGATAAGGCAAAAGGATGAAGGATAAAAGCCGTGGCACATTGTCTGGTCTTATCCTCCGATTAATGCTCTTGATTGGGGTCGTAAGCGAATAGGTGAACGAGTCCAAATTTAGAGATTTGACGCGACGAGTTGGCAATGGTATTGGCCAGCTATCCCGAATCTTTTCGCGGCAATCCGCTGGCGATGGAGGAATGACAAGTGTATATCGACTGCGACTCCCACTATTTTCCCGTTCGCTTTCTCGAAGCCGTGAGCGCCAAATACGCCCACTCTCCTCGGGTGGTCAGAAACGGCGACGATGTAAGATCGGTGTTGCCGGATGGAACGCTCATAAAGAACCAGGCGCCGAAAGGACGGTGGCACCTCGACACAAGAGATCAACACGTGGACTGGGAGGGTTTTGACGTCCATGTGCTCATACCCGAGAACCGCGAACTACTCTATACCTGGGATCGTGATTTGGGATCCGAGCTTGCCCGCGCGTATAACGACGCCGTGGCGCAGGATCTCAAAGAATGTGCTCATCCGGAGAAGTACTTCGGGGTCGCGTGGGTTTTTCTTCCCGATGTCGAAGAGTCTTGCCGTGAGATCGAGCGGGCGGTGAAGACGCTCGGACTCAAAGCGGTAAAGTTTATGGGCGGCTTTGCTGATGCTAATCTCGGTTCCGAGAAGCTTTGGCCATTCTATGAAAAATGCTGCGAACTCGATATTCCGATCCTTGTCCATGACACCGCTTCCGATCGTGAC